>NZ_BAAALD010000154.1:0-11126 GCF_039528095.1 Kitasatospora arboriphila | reverse complement strand
GCCGGTCTCCGCGCTCGACGTCTCCGTCCAGGCCCAGGTGATCAACCTGCTGGAGAAGCTGCAGCACGAGTTCAGGCTGTCGTACATGTTCATCGCACACGACCTCTCGATCGTCCGCCACATCTCCGACCGGGTCGGCGTGATGTACCTCGGCAAGATGGTCGAGATCGGCTCCGACGAGGAGATCTACGACCACGCCACCCACCCGTACACCCAGGCGCTGCTCTCCGCCGTCCCGGTTCCCGACCCGGCCGCCCGCGAGGACCGGGACCGGATCGTGCTGACCGGCGACGTGCCCTCGCCGGCGAACCCGCCGTCCGGCTGCCGCTTCCGCACCCGCTGCTGGAAGGCGCAGGAGAAGTGCGCCGTCGAGGTCCCGCTGCTCACCGTCCGCCCCTGGCTGGAGGGCTGGGCCGCGCACGAGTCGGCGTGCCACTTCGCGGCGGAGCGCGACATCGAGCAGGGCGCGGTGGAGCGCGACATCGAGCAGGGCGCGGTGGAACGGGACACGGCGGAACGGGACACGGCGCAGCAGGACATCGTGGAGCGGGACGCCGTGGAGCCCGACACCGGCACCGAGGGCACCGGGCCGGACGGCCCGCCCCCGCCGGCGTAGCGACGGACGAACGGCGAAGGGCCCCTCCGCCCGCAGGTGGAGGGGCCCTTCGCCGTTCGTTCAAGGCCGTGCGGCCGGGTCAGAGCTCCTTGGCCGTCTCCCGCTGCGCCGGGACGTCGGCGGCGAGGGTGGTGCCCTCCTCCGGGAAGTGGCAGGCCGTCAGGTGGCCCTCACGGCTGCCGGAGAGCTGCACCAGCGGCGGCTCCTCGGTCGCGCACTTGTCCTGCGCCTTCCAGCACCGGGTACGGAAGCGGCAGCCCGACGGCGGGTTGATCGGCGACGGGACGTCACCGACCAGGCGGATCCGCTCACGGGAGTCGTCCGGGTCCGGCTCCGGCACCGCGGAGAGCAGTGCGTGGGTGTACGGGTGCCGCGGCGACTCGTACAGCGACTGGCGGTCGGCGATCTCGACGATCTTGCCGAGGTACATCACCGCGACGCGCTGCGAGAAGTGCCGCACGACGGCGAGGTCGTGGGCGATGAACAGGAACGCGATGCCGAGGTCCTTCTGCAGCTGCTGCAGCAGGTTGACGACCTGGGCCTGGATGGAGACGTCCAGCGCCGAGACCGGCTCGTCGGCCACGATCAGCTTCGGGTTCAGCGACAGCGCGCGGGCGACGCCGATGCGCTGGCGCTGACCGCCGGAGAACTCGTGCGGGAAGCGGTTGTAGTGCTCCGGGTTGAGGCCGACCGTCTCCAGCAGCTCCTGGACGCGCCGCTGGACGCCGCCGGGCGGGTTGATCCCGTTGATCTCCATCGGTGCGGAGATGATCGAACCGACGGTGTGTCGCGGGTTCAGCGAGGAGTACGGGTCCTGGAAGATCATCTGGATCTCGGACCGGATCGGCGCGAGCTCCTTGCGCGAGGCGTGCGTGATGTCGCGGCCCGCGTAGGAGATCGAACCGGCGGTGGGCTCCAGCAGGCGGGTGACCAGCCGGCCGGTGGTCGACTTGCCGCAGCCGGACTCGCCGACCAGGCCGACCGACTCGCCGGCGTGCACGGTCAGGTCGACGCCGTCGACCGCGTGGACGGCGCCCACCTTGCGCTTGAACAGGAAGCCGTCCATCACCGGGAAGTGCTTCTGCAGCCCGGTGATGGTCAGCAGCGGGTCGGTCGAGGCCGGGGTGCCCGACGCGGACTTGTCGAGGGTCAGCTCGTTGCTCATGGTGTCTCTGCCCGTCCTGTCAGCCGAGCCGCGGCTGGATCTGATCGATGAAGATGTCCTGCTTCTGGGCCGCCGTCAGGTGGCAGGCGGTCGCGTGGCCGGCCTCCGGGAGGAGGGCCGGGCGCTCGGTGGTGCAGCCGCCGCCGACGACCTTCTCGCGGAAGTCGCAGCGCGGGTTGAACGGGCAACCGGACGGCAGGTGGATCAGGCTCGGCGGGGTGCCGCGGACCGGCCGCAGCGGAACGTCGACCGGGCCGGAGAGGTTCGGCATCGAGGAGAGCAGGCCCCAGGTGTACGGGTGCTGCGGGGTCTTGAGGACCTCGCGCACCGTGCCCCGCTCCACCGCGCGGCCCGCGTACATCACCATGATCTTCTGCGCGGTGTTGGCGACCACGCCGAGGTCGTGGGTGATCAGGATGATGGCGGTGCCCATCTCCTGCTGCAGGTCCTTCAGCAGGTCGAGGATCTGCGCCTGCACGGTGACGTCCAGCGCGGTGGTCGGCTCGTCCGCGATGACCAGCTTCGGGTTGCAGACCAGCGACATCGCGATCATCGCGCGCTGGCGCATGCCGCCGGAGAACTGGTGCGGGTAGTCGTCCACGCGCACGTTCGGCTGCGGGATGCCGACCTTGGTCAGCATCTCGATCGCCCGGTCCCGGGCCTCCTTCTTGGAGGCGCCGGTGTGCTTGCGGAAGGTCTCGCCGATCTGCTTGCCGATCGTGTGGAACGGCGACAGGGCGGTCAGCGGGTCCTGGAAGATCATCGACATCGTCTTGCCGCGGAGCTTCTCCAGCTCCTTGGTGGGCGCGCCCACCAGCTCCCGGCCGGCCAGCTTGATCGAGCCGCTGATGTCGGTCTTCTCGGGGTTGTGGAGGCCGAGGATCGCCAGGTTGGTGACGGACTTGCCGGACCCGGACTCACCGACGATGCCGAGGGTGGTGCCCGGCTCCACGTCGAAGGAGAGGTTGTCCACGGCCCGGACCACGCCGTCCTCGGTGCTGAAGCGGACCGAGAGGTCGCGGACTGAGAGGAAGGCGGTGCTGCTGCCGCCGCCGGCGGCCGCCTCCTCGGGCTTGGCCTGGGTGGTCATGGACTGGGCTCCTCGGTGCGGTACGTGAGGTGGGAACTGCGGTTGCGGCCAGGGGTGCGGCCGTCAGGCCAGACGGATGCGCGGGTCGATCAGGGCGTAGACGGCGTCGACCACGATGTTGAAGATCACGATGAAGGTGGCGGCCACCATGGTCACGCCGACCAGCATCGACAGGTCGGAGTCGATGAACGACCGGATCGCGAGCTCACCGAGGCCGTGCAGGCCGAACGTGCTCTCCGTGATGATCGCGCCGCCGAGCAGGACGCCCAGGTCGATGCCGAAGACGGTGACGATGGTGCCCATCGCGCCGCGCCAGGCGTACCGCATGAAGACCGAGGTGCCGGACATGCCCTTGGCCCGGGCGGTGCGGACGTAGTCCTCGGTGAGCTGCTCCACCATCGAGGAGCGGGTCATACGGGTGTAGTTGGCCGTCCAGATCAGCGAGAGCACGATCCACGGGACGAGCAGGCCGGTGAACCAGCCGATCGGGTCTTCGGTGATCGGTACGTAGGTGGGCAGGTCCAGCAGGTCGGTGCTGTAGACCAGCGCCCAGAGGGCCAGCGGGCCTGCGACGTAGATCTGCATCGAGGTGGCCACCAGCGAAGCGGCACTGGCGATCTTGTCCGCCGCCTTGCCCTGCTTGTGGGCGGCCAGCATGCCGGTGCCGATGCCGAAGACCAGGAAGACCACGGCGGAGCCGACGGTCAGCGACAGCGTGGTCGGGAAGCGGTCCATCAGGGTGTCGAGGACCATGTCCTTCTTGACGAAGGACCAGCCGAAGCAGGGCGCGTCACAGTGCGGGACGTCACCGCCGGGGTACGTGTGGCCCACGAAGATGCCCGACAGCCAGTTCCAGTACTGCATGGGGACGGACTGGTCCAGTCCCATGCTGTGCTTGATCAGGACGAGGTTCTCGGGCGAACAGACCTTGCCGCAGTACAGCCGCGCCGGGTCCGCCGGGATGGCGAAGAAGAGCGCGAAGGTGATCATGCTGATGATCAGCAGGATGACGAGGGCGCCGAGGGATCGGCGGACTAGGAATCGGAGCATGGGGTCGGGCTCTCCTGATCGGGGCGCCGGCTGCGGGTGCGGTGGCTTGCAGGGGCGGGGTAGGGCTGAGGGGGGCCGACCGGTGGGGCACCGGCCGTTCGGCCGGTGCCCCACCGCGGCTACTGCGTGGTGCCGGTGACTACTTGACGTAGATGTTCAGCGGCGACTGCAGACCGAACAGCGTGTCGTACTTCACGCCGCCCAGGCCGGAGCCGTACAGGCTCAGCGACCGCTGGTAGACGTCCGGGATGGACACGGCCTTCTGCTGGAGCTTCTTGTCCAGGGCCGCCCACGCCTTGCCCTGCTCGACCGGGTCGGCGATCTTGACCGCGGCGTCGATCGCGGAGTTGACCTCCGGGTCGTTCAGGTGCGCGTAGTTGGAGGCGCCGTCCGCGATCGCGCGGCCGTCCCACACCGGCTGCAGCGAGGTGTAGCCGGTCGGCCAGTCGGCGCCCCAGCCGCCCCAGTACAGGTCGTACTCGTTGTTGGTGAGGCCGATGGCGTCGTAGTAGGTCTTGGCGTCGAGCGGCTTCGGAACGAACTTGAAGCCGGCCGCCTCCAGGGCGACGCGGATCGCCTCGGTGACCTTCTGCTGCAGCGGGGTGTTGTTGTAGGCGTAGACGATGGTCTGGCCCATCGCGTTGGCCTCGGTGAGCAGCTTCTTGGCCGCCTCCGGGTCACCCTGCGGCTTCTTGAGCGTGTCGTAGACGTCGCTCTTCTCGTAGCCCAGGACGGTCGGGCTCATGTAGGTGGTGGCGTAGTCGCCGTAGCTGGTGCCGCCCTGGAGCTGACGGGTCTGCTGGTGCGGGAAGGCCCGGATGAGCGCCTCGCGGACCTTCTGGTCCTTGATGCGGGTGTTGTTGATGAAGTAGTAGTCGACGTACGGCGACAGGCCCTCGAGCGTGCGGGGCTTGAGCTTCTCGTCGGCCTTCACCTGGTCGATGAAGCTGGGGTGGACCTGGTTGTGGAAGCTGAAGGCCAGCTTGTCCGCGCCGTTGTCCGCCATGAAGCGCTCGGTGGACTGCTGCGCCTGGACGCCGAACTCCATGTGCCACTTGTCCGGGTAGGCGTTCCGGATCGGGTCGGTGGCCGGGTCCCAGTTGGGGTTGCGGACCAGGTCGAGCGACTTGTCGGTGACGTGCTCGACGATCTGGTACGGGCCGGACGAGAACGGCTTCTTGTCGTAGGCGTCCTTGGTGTCCTGGGCCTTCGGCACCACGCCGTAACCGGTCATCGCCAGGGTGAAGTTGGCGTCCGGGTGGGCGTCCTTGAAGGTGAAGACGACGGTCTTGGCGTCGGGCGCCTGAACGGCGTCCAGGCTCTTGCCGTCGTACGGACCGGCGTACGCCTCGCGGTACTTGTCACCGGCGAGCCAGGTCTGGACGTAGGTCGGGCCCGACTTCACGAAGGAGGCGAAGGTGCGCTCGATCGAGTACTTGACGTCGGCCGAGGTGATCGGGGTGCCGTCCTGCCACTTCACGCCGTCCTTCAGCGTGAACTTCCAGGTCTTGCCGCCGTCGGTGGTGGTGCCCGTGTCGGTGGCGAGGTCGCCGACCAGCTTCTGGGTGCCGTCCGGCAGGTACTTGTAGCCCGTCAGCTGACGGGTGAGCAGCAGCGAGACCTCGCTGTTGTAGTTCAGGTAGATCTGCGCCGGGTCGAGGTGCGAGAAGTCGTCGCGGTCGATCATGTTGACCGTGCCGCCCTTCTTCGCGTTCGGCTCCGCGGCCGCAGGGCCCTTGGAGTCCTCGGCCGTGCCGACCGAGATGCTGGCGGCCTTCACCGGCTCCTTGGAGGCGCCGGAGGCGGCGCCGTCGCCGTTGGAGTGGCCGCTGGAGCACGCGGTGGTGACGGTCAGGGCCCCGGCCACCATGATGGCGGCGGCGAGCCGCCGCGACTTGCGAGCGTTCATCTTCATCCTGCCTGTGGAAGGTGTCTGCATTTCAGTTGGGTGCCCGGGGCTGGGGTGCCCATCCCCCCGGAGTCTTTGGGGCTGCTCGGTGCCCGCTGGTGGGGTCAGCGGTTGGCCTTCGGGTCGAATGCGTCCCGGACGGAGTCGCCGAGCAGGTTGAACGCGAGGACGAACAGCACCATCGCCAGACCCGGGAAGATCAGGAAGGTGATGTCGGTTCGCAGGTACTGGGCCGCGTCGGCGATCATGCGGCCCCAGTCGGGGGTGGGCTCGGTGACACCGACGCCCAGGTAGGACAGGCCGGCCTCGGCCGTGACGAAGGCGGGGAGCGCCAGCGTCGACTGCACCAGGATCGGCGTCCACAGGTTGGGGAGGAGCTCCTTGAAGATGATCCGGGCCGGCGAGGCACCGGTCACCTTCGCCGCCTCGACGAACTCGCGCTCGCGCAGCGACAGGGTGGTGGCGCGCAGGATGCGGGCCAGCGACATCCAGCCGAGCAGCGAGAGGACGATCGTCACTGCGGTGAAGGACAGCCAGGTCGGCTGCGCCTCGTTGTTGGCGACCAGCAGGCCGCTGACCACCGGCATGGTGGCGATCAGGAAGATCTGCGACGGGAAGGACATCAGGACGTCGATGACCCGGCCGATCAGGTAGTCCGTCTTGCCGCCGAGGTAGCCGGCCGCGATGCCCAGCGCCACACCGATGACGGTGGTGAGCAGGGAGACCGCGAAGGCGATCAGCAGCGAGGTGCGGATGCCGTAGATCAGCAGGGTGAACAGGTCGCGGCCCAGGCCGGGCTCGAGGCCGAACCAGAAGTCGCCGCTCATACCGCCGTTGGGGCCCGTCGGCAGACCGGAGTCGGTCAGCAGGTCGGGCGTGTTCTGGCCGTAGTGGGTGACCGGGTCCTTGCCGTAGACCATCGAGATGACGGGGGCGAGGAGGGCGATCACCACGAAGGCCAGCACGATCACGCCGCTGACGACGCCGGTGCGGTCACGCAGGAAGCGCCGCCACATGAGCTTGCCCGGGGAGAGGCCCCGGAAGCCAGGATCTGACGGAGCGTCGGCCGTGCTGGTGGCGTCGAGGTCCGATGTGGACCCGACCAGAACGCTGTCGTCGTCCGTCGTGGCCCCGGTAGGCGTCGTCATGGTGCTAAAGCTCCCGACCGTGGTCTGTGTGCAGCAAGGAGAAAAAGTTGGATGCACGGACTCTTGCAAGTCGTTAATCGAACGTCAAGAGTTCCTCACTTCGCGGACGCCCATTTCTTGCTTCGTGCTGCAATGTCAACCACTTCGTAGTGCGGAATCGCTTGACATGCTCTCTGTGAGACGGTCAAAAGCGGACATACAGCTGTATAGCGTGTTCACGCGTCCGTAACGTGCCGGGGTGGCATCCGCTATGTGGACGCCGAATCCGCCGGCGCCAACGGTCGATGCGCGTAGACCTGTTGTCCGTTTTGGGTATTCCCGGGCGAATTGTCGACGGCGTTGCACCGTCCGATAATCGGACACTAGTGTTTTGCGGTAGGCGGGTCGAATATTTGGGCATCCCCGGGGTGTGCCGCCGAGCAATTCGCCCCCGCTCTTGGATGGCAAATTCACGCCACTGGCGAGTATTCGCCGTGCATTCTTCTCCGGCTACTTCTGGAAGCCGATGTCCTCGTAGACCGGGTCGGACAGGCCGGGCGCGCCCAGGTTGGCGACCGCCCGCCGCACGGCGTAGATCGCCGGCCGCTGGTACAGCGGGATGAGGCCGGCCACCTGCCACGCCTGTTCGTCGGCCCGGTTGATGGCCTCGTAGCCCTCCTTGGCGGTCTCGCCCGACGCGGCGTCAGCGATGGCCTCGTCGAGCGCCTGGCTGCCCACCTGGGAGACGTTCCCGCCCGCCCCCTGCTGGAAGGTACTGGCCAACGAGGTTGCAGGGAAAGGGGTTCCGGTGATGTCGAGCAGCGTGAGGTCGAAGTCGTGCCGGTTCACGTACGTGGCGAGGAAATCGGCGTTCGGCACCTTCTGCACGGTGACCTGGATCCCCGCGAGGGCCAGCATCTCCAGCACCTGGGTGCTCTCGGCGGCCGCCACCTGGCCGGTCTGCGGCACGACCAGGCGGAGCGTCAGCGGCTTGCCGTCCTTGCTGCGCATCCCGAAGCCCGGCCGGTCCCAGCCCGCCTTGTCGAGCTCGGCGTCCGCGGTGTCCACGTCGTACTGGCTGAGTCCGGCCGAGTTGTCGCGGTAGCCGTTCTGCCCCGGCACCAGGAAGTGGTTGTTCATCGGGGTGTACGCCCAGTCCAGGCCCTTGAGGCCGCTGCGGGCGATGGACTCCCGGTCGATCGCCCGCAGCACGGCCCGCCGCACCGCCGGATCGGTCAGCTGCGGGCTGCGGCCGTTCAGCACCAGTGCGCGGACGTTCGAGCCGCCGGCCTTGCGGATCTCGCCGGTGCCGACCTCCGCGACGCGGTGGTAGGCCGTGGCGTCCGGGCCGATGTCGAAGTAGTCCACGCTGCCCCGGGCGAAGGCGTCCGCCATGGCGCCCGGGTCCATCGCGCGGAAGACGATCCGGTCCAGCAGCGGCTTCTCGCCCCACCAGCCCGGGTCGGCCTCCAGGGTGACCGTGCCGGTGGCGCGGTCGATCCCGGCCGGCCGGAAGGGGCCCGCGGTGGCCGGGATGCGGTCCGCCCAGCCGGTGTTGAACTGCTCGGGGGTGCCCGCGTGCGCGGCGGGCAGCAGCGGGGTGTCCGCCGCGTTGTTGAACATCGACTGCCACTCGGAGAACCGGGTGCGGAAGACCATCACGGCCTGGAAGTCGTCCTTGCCGCGGGTGACCGACTCGACCCGGTCGAAGCCCGCGGCGGTCGCCGTCCGGTAGGCCGGGTCGGTGCCGTTCAGCGCGCGCCAGGTGGCGGCCAGGTCCCGCCAGGTGACCGGGGTGCCGTCGGACCAGTGCGCCTTGGGGTTGAGGGTCCAGGTGACCGTCTGCCGGCCGTTCTCGGTACCGCTCGCCGCGTCCAGCAGGAACGCCTTGTTGGGCGTCTGGGTGCCGCCCGCGTCGGAGTGCCAGAAGCTCGGCAGCAGGGCCTTCATGACCGCCGTGGTGGCCGGCTCGGCGCCGTCGACGTGCAGCGGGTTCCACTGGGTCGGCAGGCGGTCCACCGCCCACTGCAGGGTGCCGCCCCGCTTCAGCGCCGTCCGCGGCCGGGGGTTGGTGGCGGACAGCGTCATCCGCTGCGTCCCGCCGTCCATGCGGGCGCCGCCGTCGGAGCCGGCCGGCGGTTCGCCGCTGCTCGCGCAGGAGCAGAGGGCGAGCGCCAGGGCGGCCGCCGACGCGGTCAGGGCGAGTGGGAACCGGGGTCTGGTCACGAGGGTCTCCCAGCGGGGCGGTGCGGCGGGGGCGGCCGTCTGCGCGGGTTGGGGCGGCTCGGCTGGGGGCACATCCTGCTGACCGGGCGCGCGCATTGTCGACCGGGTCCCGATCAAGGATTGGTAACGCGGGGCGGGAGGTGGCCCGGACGGGTGTCTTGCCCGGTTTTGCCCCGCCACTGGCGAGTAACCGCCAGAACGTGGCGGAGGCCGGGCCCGGACCGGCGGGTGCCGGCGGGCCCGGCCTCCGGGGCCGTGCGCGGGGTGGACCGGCCGGGAGCGGCCGGTCCACGAGGACCTGCGGGGATCAGGCGGGGAAGGTGAAGACCCGGTCCCTGCCGGTCTTGTCGAGCACCGAGGCGATGCCGTCGGCGACGTCCTGCGGGGTGATCGGGGCGAGCGCCCCGTTCTTGCGGGTTTTGGCCTTGTCGAAGACGCCGTTCAGCGCGGTGTCCAGCTTGTCCAGGTCCCAGGTGAGGACGACCTTGCCGGAGGCGTCCGGGGCGAGGGTCAGCGCCCTGCTGGCCGTCAGCTTGCCGAAGTCCCACTTCAGCTTGCCGGCCTTCAGCGTCACGTTGCCGTTGAGGACCTGCTTGCCGAGCGAGGCCGCGGCCGCCTTGAGGGCGTCCTCGCCGACCTTCGGCTGGGCCGCGGTGAGCGTCAGCGCGACCTCGCCCTCGGGCCGGCCGGCCGCGCGGTCGCGGTACGCCTGCTCGACCTGGGCCGCGGCCGCCGCGGAGTCCAGGCCCTGGCCCGCCTTGCCGGGGACGACCTCGGTCTGGCCGGTCTCGGTGAAGCGGACGAAGCCCTCCTTGACGCCCTGGCCGGACTTCGCGGCCAGCTCGTCCAGCGCGGCCTTCAGCTTCGACTGGTCGACCTTGACCTCCGGCGCGACCGCCTTGGTGCCGCCCGCCAGCGAGCCGATCACCTCGACCGGGTTGTAGCTGTGCTTGGTCAGGCCGTCCACGGTGCCCGTGGTGTCGAAGCTCAGACCGGCGGTCGCCGGGTCCAGGCTCAGCGCCTGACCGCCCAGCTTGAGCTTGATCGGCTCCTTGCCGGTCTTGGCCACCGAGTCGTCGAGCGCGCTCACCGCCTGGTCGCGGGTGTCGCCGCCGATGTCGGTGCCGAGCACGGTGGTGCCCTTGGGGATGTCGGCCTGGTTGAGCATCAGACCGGTGCCGTACGCGGCGGCACCGGCGAAGAGCACACCGCCGACGGCGTAGCCGGCCAGCTTGCGGGCCTTGCCGCGCTTCTTGGGCGCGGGCTCGGCGGATCCGGCCTTGGGGGGCGCCGGCTCGGGCGCCGGGGCCGGTGCGGGCGCGGCCTCCGCCGCGGCCGGTCCGGGGCGTCCCCGGTCCGGAGCGGCGGCGCCGAACGGGCCGCCGAACGGGTCGGCCTGCGCGGGCACCCCGCCGAACGGATCGGTGAACGGGTCGGCGGCGGCCGGGGCCGGGCCGGGCGCGAACGGGTCCGCGGGTGCGGCGAACGGGTCGGGCTGTGCGGGCGCCCCGCCGAACGGGTCCGCCGGACCGGCGAAGGGATCGGCCGCCGGGGGAGCCGAGCCGAACAGGCTGGCGGTCGGCACGCCGGGTATCGAGCCGCCCGGGCGGCCCTCGTCGCGGATCGGCTCGAACCCGCCGACCTGGGTGTCCTCGGGCTCCGGCTGGACGGCGCCGGCCGCCCGGCCCGCGGCGAACGGGTCGGCCGGGCCGGTGCGGAACGGGTTCTCCTGCACCGGGGCGGGGCCGAACGGATCGGCGGGTGCGCGGTGCGGCTCGCCGCCCGGCGCACCGGGGGCGGCCGCCGGGCGGCCCTGCGCGGGCCCGGCGAACGGGTCCGCGGCGAAACGCCCGGCCGGGCGCTGCCCGCCGCCGTCCGGGCGGCCCTGCGCGGGGGCGGCGGGGGGGGCGGCGGGGGGGGGGGGGGGCGGGGCGGCGGGGGGG
>NZ_BAAALD010000153.1:0-11140 GCF_039528095.1 Kitasatospora arboriphila | reverse complement strand
CGGTCACGGAAACGCCACCGGGCGCCGCTCCTCCCCACGTGGGAGCGGCGCCCGGTGCGGGGCGTCCCGGGTCAGGCGGGGACGCGCTCCGGCTCGGCGGCGGCGGTGCCGGCCGTAGCGGCCACCGGCGCGGGCCAGCGGCGGGCGAGCGGGGCGGGCAGCCACCAGTTGAGCCGGCCGAGCAGGGTCATCGTCGCGGGGACGAGCACCAGCCGGACGACCGTGGCGTCGATGAGCACCGCGACGGCCATGCCGACGCCCATCATCTTCACGGTGATGTCCGGGTCGATCGCGAAGCCGGTGAAGACGGCGACCATGATGGCGGCCGCGCTGCTGATGACCCGCCCGGTCGCGGACAGGCCGCGCACCACCGAGCCCTTGGCGTCGCCGGTGGCGAGCCAGTCCTCCCGGACGCGGTCGAGCAGGAAGACCTCGTAGTCCATGGAGAGGCCGAACAGCACGGTGAACATCAGGATCGGCACCCAGCTGGAGACCGGCACCTCGTGCGGCAGGCCGAGCGCCCGGGCACCGGTGTCGGACTGGAAGACCGCCGTCATCACGCCGTAGGCGGCGGCCACCGAGAGCAGGTTCATCGCCGCGGCCTTCACCGCGATGACCGGCGCCCGGAACAGCACGGTGAGCAGGATCAGCGAGAGCGCGACCACCACCGGCACCACCACCCACAGCCGGTCGGAGAGCCGGTCGGAGATGTCGGAGAAGGCGGCGACCGTGCCGGTGATCTCGGCGCCCTCGGGCAGCACGTCGGTGCGCAGCGACTTCAGCAGGTCGGCGGTGCGCTCGTCCTGCGGGCCGGTGGCGGGGGTGACGGTGACGACGGCGGCGTCCTGTGCCCGGTTGACCAGCGGCGGCCGCACGGCGGCGACGCCCGGCCGGGCCTTCAGGGTGTCCAGCAGCGCCGGCAGCTTCTCCTGCGGCACCTTCTTCAGGTCGACGGCGACGATCAGCGGCCCGTTGGCGCCGGGCCCGAACGCGTCGGCGGTGAGGTCGTACGCCTTGCGCGTGGTGCTGGACGACGCCTGGCTGCCGGCGTCCTGCGGCCAGGTGCGCATGTGCAGCATCGGGGCGGCCAGGGCGAGCAGCACCACCAGCGAGCCGAGCGCGGCGGCGACCGGGCGGCGGCCGATCAGCCGGGCCCAGCGCTCGGTGCGGGTCGGGCCCGCCTGGGTGCGGCGCTGCGGTTCGCGGCGCTCGGCACGGCGCAGCAGCCGGTCGCCGACGAGCGAGCAGAGCGCCGGGACGAGGGTCAGGGCGGCCAGCATCACGGCGCCGACCACGGCGAAGGTGGCGTAGCCGAACGAGGAGTAGGTGGGCAGGCCGGCCAGCTTCAGGCCGAACAGCGCGACCAGCACCGTCGATCCGGCCACCACCACGGAGGCGCCGGCGGTGGCGGTCGCCTCGGCGGCGGCCTGCTGCTTCGTCAGGCCCTTGCGCAGGCCCTCGACGTGGCGGCTGACGAGCAGCAGGGCGTAGTCGATGCCGACGCCGAGGCCGACCATCGAGGCCACCGTCGGCGCGGTCGGGCTGATGTCGGTGACGGCGGCGAGCAGCGTGGTGAGACCGGTGCCGAGGCCGAGGCCGGCCAGGGCGACGACCAGCGGCAGGCCGGCGGAGACCACCGTGCCGAGCGCGATCACCAGGATCACCAGGGCGGCGCCCATACCGATCATCTCGGCGGCGCCGTTCGGCGCGGTGAAGTTCTCCGGCAGCTGTCCGCCGAACTCGACCTGCAGCCCGGACCGCTCGGTCGGCTTCGCGGCCTCGCGCAGCGCGTCCAGGCCGGCGGAGCCCTTGAAGTCGGTGACCGGGACGGAGTAGTCCACGGTGATCAGGGCGGTGTCGCCGCGGGCGGACAGCACCGGCTGCGCCACCGAGGACACCTTGGGCAGGGCGGCGAGGCCGTCGCGCAGCGCCGCCAGCCGGTCGGCGGGCACCGGCCCGCCCCGGCGGTCGTGGACGACGACCCTGGCGTTCGCCCCGGACATCTCCGGGAAGCGCTCCTTCAGCAGGTCGGCGCCGGCGGTGGAGCGGGTGCCGGGGACGCGGTAGTCGTCGTGCGGGGTGCCGCCGAAGGCGGCGGCCAGGCCGAGGGCGAGGCCCAGCAGCAGCACCCATCCGAGGACGGTGCGCCAGGGCCGGGCGGCGGATGCGCCGCCGAGGCGGCCGAGCAGGGTAGACATCGTCGGGGCCTTTCGGCAGTCCGGTGGTCGATACCCGTTCAGCCTGCGGGGTGCCGCTTGGAGCCCACTTGGTGCCGGGCGACGGCCTCCGCATCGGGGACGGCCGGCAGGCCGTGCAGCGCGGCCAGCGCCTCCGCCTCCCAGCGCGGGGACTCCCAGCGGCGGGCCACCTCCGCGGCCTGCGCGAAGTACCCGGCGGCCTCCTCGGTGCGGCCGAGCATCCGGGCCAGCTCGCCGAGCGACTGCGCGACCGGCCGCAGCGCGACGGAGGTCGACGCCGCGCCGGCCACCAGCCCGCGCAGCGGCCGCAGTTCGGCGATCAGCTCGGCCGCCTCGGCCCGCTCGTCCAGGGCGACCACCGCGGCGGCGCGCAGCGCGAGGAAGAAGGAGCGGTAGTAGTCGGGCTGGACGGGCGGCCGGACGGCCCGGGCCGCCCTGGCCTCCTCGGTGCGGCCGAGCGCGGCGAGGGCCAGCGCCTCCACGTCGGCGACCAGGCGCCCGTACAGCGCGGTGACGGCACGCAGCCGGGGCAGTTCGCTGCCGATCCGGCCCTCCTGGACGGCGATGGTGAGGTCGGCGAGCGCCCCGAAGCCCTCGGCGTGCACCGAGGCCCGGGCGGTCAGCCCGGCGACGGCCTGCCGGTACAGCTCGGCGGCCTCCGCGGTGCGGCCCGCGGCGAGTTCCAGCATGCCGCGGTGGCAGCGGCCGACGTCGACCAGTTCGAGCAGCCCGTACCGTTCGGCGATCGCCGCGGCGGCCGCGATGTGGCGGCGCAGCGCGGGCAGGTCGCCGGCGACGGCGGCGGCCGTGGCGTACAGCTGCTCGGCCTGCCAGCGGTAGGCCGGCAGGTCGTGCCGGCGGGCCAGCGCGGCGAGTTCGTCGGCGATCACGGCCCGCTGGGGGGCGCCGAGTTCGAAGTCGCAGATCCGGGCGGACGCGGCCAGGGCGAGCGCCAGCAGCCGGGGGTCGCCCTCGGCGCGGGCGATGGCGAGCGCCTCGTCGGCGGCGGCGGTCCCGATCGGCTCCCCCGCGCAGTTGCACTCGTGGGTGAGGGCGTCCAGCAGCCGGCAGCGGGTCGCGGGCGGCAGGTCGGTGCGGCGCAGCAGCCGCTGCAGCGTCTCCACCGCCCGGTCGTCGTAGCTGCCGTAGGGGTGGGCGACCCACGGGGTGGGTTCCGTCCAGGCCGTCCACGCCTCGATCTCCAGGTCCTCCCGGCCGGTCTCCTCGGCGAGGGCGACCGCCCGGCTGCGGGTC
This sequence comes from Kitasatospora arboriphila, assembly GCF_039528095.1. Lineage (NCBI taxonomy): Bacteria > Bacillati > Actinomycetota > Actinomycetes > Kitasatosporales > Streptomycetaceae > Kitasatospora > Kitasatospora arboriphila. Next base: position 7,688 of record NZ_BAAALD010000153.1, on the reverse strand, counting down.
GCGGTGGCGGCGGAGATCGCCCCGGCCCGGACCTGGGCCCGCAGCAGCGCGCCGAGCAGGGCGATCCGGCGGGCCGGCCGGTCGTCGCCGTCCTCCGGCACCCGGTCGAGGTTGTCCAGGGCCTGCTGCAGCAGGTCGGCGCAGGACTGGTGGGCGTAGCGGCGCTCGGCGGCCTCGGCGGCGCGCACGCAGGCGTCGACCGCGCGCTGCGCGGTGGCGGAGGAGGCGGCGGCCGTCCAGTGGTGGGCCAGTGCGGCGAGGCGGTCCGGCCGCAGCGCGCACAGCGCCTCCGCGAACCGGCCGTGCAGCCGCGCCCGGCGCAGCCCGCTGAGGTCGCCGTACAGGGTGTCGCGGACCAGCGCGTGCGCGAACCGGACGGCCCCGGGCCGGGGTTCGGTGAGCAGCCCGCCCGCGACGGCCGCCTCCAGCGCGTCCAGCAGGCCCTCCTCCTCCGCGCCGGAGGCGTGCACCAGCAGCTCGACCTCCGTCTCCCGGCCGGCGACCGAAGCCAGCCTCAGCGCCTCGACGGTGGCCGGCGGCAGCCGGTCGAACCGCCGCCGCAGCACGTCCCGGACGCCCTGCGGCACCTCCTGGACGGCCACCAGCGCGCCCTCCCCGGCCAGCAGGTGGGCGCTCTCCACCAGGTAGAACGGGTTGCCGCCGGTGCGTTCGGCGAGCGCGCGGACGGTGTCCGCGTCGACGGGGGTGTCGCAGACCGCACCGATCAGGGTGCCGGCCTCGGCCTCGTCCAGCCCGCCCAGCGCGATCCGGTACGGCGAGCAGCGGGCGAAGGTGCCGAGCAGATCGGTGAGCCGCCCCTCGCCGGGCCGGTGCGCGCACACCAGCATCAGACGCTCGGGCCCCAGCGCGGCGGCGAGTTCGGCGGCCAGCGCACGGGTCTCCTGGTCCGCCGCGTGCAGGTCGTCGAGGATCACCGCGACGGGCGCCTGCTCCGTCGCGGCCTCCAGCCAGCGGACGACCGCCCGGTGCAGCCGGAAGCGGCCGGTCAGGGCGTCCCGCCGACGGGACGGGTCGTCCTCGCCGAGCAGCGGGGCGAGTTCCGCCGCCGTCGCCGCGCTCGGCGGATGCTGCCGGGCCAGCTCGCGCAGCGCCTCCGTCCACGCCCAGGCCGGCGGGGCGCCCTCCGTCTCCGGACACCGCCCGGTGGCCACCAGCCAGCCGCTGCGCCGCAGTTCGCCGCTCAGCCGGGCGAGCAGGGTGGACTTGCCGGCCCCGGCCTCACCGGACACCAGCACCACCGACCGGCCGCCGGGGGCGGTCGCGGCCGTCGCCGCCTCGCGCAGGGTGCGCTGCTCGGCCTCCCGGCCGACGAACGGCGGCTCGGGTGGGGCGCCGCCGCAGCCCGGCCCGGCGGTGCACGCCGGACCGGACGGACGGGCCGGCGGAAGGTCGGCGGCCGGGGTCGGCACGGCCAGCAGGTCGGTGCGCTGCCGGAGGATCGCCGACTCCAGCTCGGCCAGCGCCGGTCCCGGGTCCAGGCCGAGTTCGGCGGTGAGCACGGTACGGGCGCGGCGCAGCGCCTCCAGCGCCTCGGCCTGCCGGCCGGCGCCCCACAGCGCCCGGGCCAGCAGCCGCCAGCCCTCCTCGCGCAGCGGATGCTCCTCGGTCAGCGCCAGCGCGGCGGCCGCCGCCTCACCGGCCCGGCCCTCGTCCAGGGCCGCCACCACCGCGGACTCCCGCGCGGCCAGCCGCAGTTCACCGAGCCGGGTGATCTCGGCCGCGGCCCAGGGCTCGTCGGCGAACTCGGCGAAGGCGGTACCGCGCCAGAGCGCCAGCGCCTCGTCGAACAGCCGGGACACCGGGTGCCCGAGCCGCTCCGCGGCCTGCTCGGCGAACGGCCGGAGGTCGCGGGCGTCCCGCAGCCGCTGCTCGAAGTCCCAGGCGTCGACACCGGACGCCGGCACGGCCAGGGCGTAACCGGGGGCACGGCTGACCAGCAGCCGGGCGGGCTCGCGGGGACCGCGCTCGGGCTCGAGCAGGCGTCGCAGATTGGAGACGTACGCCTGCAGGGAGGCGGCGGCCTTGGCCGGGGGGCGGCCCTGCCACAGGTCGTCGATCAGCCGGTCCACCGGGACGACGGCGCCGCGGGCCACCAGCAGCCGGGCGAGCACACCGCGCTGCCGCGGGCCGCCGAGGCCGACCGTCGCCCCCGCCACCTGCGCCGTCAACGTGCCCAGCACCGATATCCGCACCATCGTGCAGCGAGCCTATGCGATGGCGCCCACGCGACTCCAAGTGGACTCCAAGCGGAGGGGCAGCACTCCAGGGGCAGCACTCCAGGGGCAGCACCCCAGGGGCGCATGGGGGCACCTCCCGGCCGAAGGCTGGGGAGAACTGCGCAGTCCGGGGCTGGGCATCGTGGCAGTACGGGCCGAGCCCTGACCCGTTCAGCCACCCGCATCCGAATTGCGCAGTTCCCCGCGCCCCTGGGGTGCTGCCCCTCAGCGGACTGCGCAGTTCCCCCGCGCCCCTGGGGTGCTGCCCTCCGCAGGGAAGGTCCTCAGCTGCGGAGCAGGACTGCCGAGAGGGGGACGAAGCCGCCCCCGGTGCCTTCGGTGTCGCCGCCGGCGGTGCGGCGGAGCATGGCGAGGGCGATGCGTTCGCCCTGGGCCTTGGCGCGGTCGGCGGTGGGGCCTGCGTGGAGGCCGTCGACGGAGGCGTGCCAGAGCTGGACCCAGCGGCCGAAGTGGGCGGCCGTGAGGGGGCGCTGCCGGTGCAGTCCGAGGTGCGGGGCGAAGGCGTTGCGCCGGTATTCGCCGCTCCGCAGCAGGGCGCTCGCCCAGAAGTCGGTGATGTGCGGGAGGTGGGCCTCCAGGTCGAGCCGGGCGACCTCGGTGAAGTGCGGGCCGATCAGCGGGTCGGCGAAGGCGGCGGTGTAGAAGCGCCGCAGCAGCGGCTCCAGGTCGGCGCGGTCGGTGATGTCGGGGCGCGGCACCGGCGGGCTCCTCTCCGTACGGCCCGGCGGCCCGTCCGGCCGCCGCGGCCAGGCTACGCCCGGGGTGTCCGGTTCCGGCAGGGTCGTTGGTCCCTGCGACCCGGCCGCCACCTGGCAGGATGCCGGTATGACCTATCTCCCCTCGGACGACCGCTACGCGTCCATGACCTACCGGCGGGCCGGGCGCAGCGGTGTGCAGCTGCCCGCGGTGTCGCTCGGCCTGTGGCACAACTTCGGTGACTCGCAGCCGTTGGAGGTGCAGCGCGCGGTGCTGCGCCGGGCCTTCGACCGCGGTGTGACCCACTTCGACCTGGCGAACAACTACGGCCCGCCGTACGGCAGTGCGGAGCGCAACTTCGGCTACCTGTTCGCGCAGGACTTCAAGCCGTACCGGGACGAGTTGTTCATCGCGTCCAAGGCGGGCTACGACATGTGGCCGGGTCCGTACGGCGACGGCGGCTCGCGCAAGTACCTGCTGTCCAGTCTCGACCAGTCGCTGGGCCGGATGGGCCTGGACCACGTCGACGTCTTCTACTCGCACCGCTACGACCCCACGACTCCGCTGGAGGAGACGATGGGGGCGCTGGACCGGGCGGTGCGGTCGGGCAAGGCGCTGTACGCGGCGATCTCCAACTACCCGGCCGAGCAGCACCGCGAGGCGGTGGAGATCCTGCGCGGCATGGGCACTCCGGTGCTGATGAACCAGATCAGCTACTCGATCCTGAACCGCACCCCCGAGGACGGGCTGCTGGACGCGATCGGCGAGACCCAGACCAGCATGATCGCCTTCTCGCCGCTGGCGCAGGGCCTGCTGACCGACCGCTACCTGTCGGGCGAGGTGCCGGCCGGTTCGCGGATGTCGGTCGGCCACTTCCTGCGCGAGGAGGCGCTGACCGGGCAGAAGCTGGAGCAGCTGCGGGCGCTGAACAAGGTGGCCGAGCAGCGCGGTCAGACCCTCGCCCAGCTGGCGCTGTCGTGGGTGCTGCGGGACGAGCGGGTGGTCTCGGTGATCATCGGTGCGTCGAGCGTGGCCCAGCTCGACCAGAACCTCGACGCGCTGAAGGCCGGTCCGCTGACCGCCGAGGAGCTCGCCGAGATCGACCGGCTCAGCCGCTGAGCCCGACGGCCCGACCGGCCTGCGCCGTCGGTCGTGCCACCGGCCGGGGTCGGACGCGTACCGCGTCCGGCCCCGGCCGTCGTGCTGCTGCGCCCGTTCAGACGGCGGGCGCGTACTTGTAGCCGACCCGGCGGACGGTGACGATGCTGTCGCGGTGCGCCGCGCCGAGCTTGCGCCGCAGGCGGGCGACGTGCACGTCGACGGTGCGGCCGTCGCCGACGTGGCCGTAGCCCCAGACGGCGGTGACCAGGTGGTCGCGGGTGTGCACCCGGTGCGGGTGCTCGGTGAGGTGGGCGAGCAGCTCGAACTCCAGGTAGGTGAGGTCGAGCTGGACGCCGTCGACGTGGGCGGTGCGCCGGTCGGTGTCGACGCTGATGCCGTGCGCGGACGGCCGGGCGGCGGGCCGCGGCCGCTCGGCCGGGGCGACGGGGGCCGGGGCGGCCGTGGGCGCGGGGGCCTGGTCGGCGGGGACGAGCAGCAGGTAGCCGACCAGCGGGTGCCCGGTGGAGGCGCCGAGCTCGGCGCCGTACTGGGCGAGCAGGCCCTGGGGCAGGGCGGACGGCGGCAGTGCGACGACCGTGGCGCCCTCCGGCAGGCCGGCGGGCAGCAGGGCGGCGGGCTGCCGCTCGGGCGCGGGCCGGGTGTGCTGGGGCGCTGCGGCGGCGGTGTGCGGGGCCGGGGTGGTGGCGTGCGGGGCGGCGGTGGTGTTCGGGTACCAGCGCTCGGTGCCGCCGGGGACGGCGGCCACGGAGCGGACGGCCCGCAGGTGCGGGGTGGCGGCGGTGACGGTACGGGTGGCCGTGGAGGTGGAGGACATGGTGGGCTCTCTTCGCGCGGGACGGATTCGGGTGGTCGTCGTCTGCGCGTCGGGCCTTGCGCGGAAGTGGTGCTGACGGTCGGTCAGTCCACCGCAAGGGCGGGACGCGCGCTAGGCGGTCCGACAGGTCTGGTCGAAGAGGTGCGGCTGGCGGGACGGCCAGAACGGTTCGAGCTCGGGGCGGAACGGGTCCACGGTCGGGTCTCCGGGTGGGCGCAGGGCGGAAGGCGCCGGGCAGCCGTCAGGACGCGGCCCGGCCGGGGGTTCGGGGACGGGGATCGGCGCCGGGCTGGCCCCGGGCCGGTGGGGTCCGTCAGTGACAGCAGGCGCTGCAGACCAGCGCCTGGTCGATGTGGCGGCGTACGGTGAGCGCCGGCACGGCGGGGGCGGGCAGGACCGTGCCGCGGAACGCGTCTGCGGTCATGTCGACTGCCTCCTCCCCCAGGGGCACGGCGCGGGCCGCGCAACGTGCAACGGGTACGAGCCTTCCACGCCCGGACGGCCGCAGGCAACCCCGACGGCCCGGCCGTCCGCCATCCGGGACTCTCGCGTCCCGCCATTCGGACACCGGTCCGGACGGGCCTGGTGACGGGCCGTCCGGCCGAACGGTCCGTCAGCCCTTGGCGGCGCCCGTGGGGTCGAGGCCGGCCTGCGCGGCGGCGTGTTCGACCAGCCGGATCAGCAGCTCCTTGCCGTCCTCGCGGCTGCGCGCGTCGCACAGCAGCACCGGGATGCCGGGGTCCAGGTCGAGTGCGGCGCGGACGTCCTCCGGCGCGTAGACCTCGGTGCCCTCGAAGCAGTTGACGGCGACCACGAAGGGGATGCGGCGCTGCTCGAAGAAGTCCACCGAGGGGAAGGAGTCGGCGAGCCGCCGGGTGTCGGCGAGCACCACCGCGCCGAGCGCGCCCTGCGCCAGCTCGTCCCAGACGAACCAGAACCGGTCCTGGCCGGGGGTGCCGAAGAGGTAGAGCGCGAGGCCGGGCCGCAGGTCGATCCGGCCGAAGTCCATCGCGACGGTGGTGCTGCGCTTGGCCTCGACCCCGGAGGTGTCGTCGACCGGGCGGCCGCGCTCGCTGAGGAGCTCCTCGGTGCGCAGCGGGCGGATCTCGCTGACCGCCCCGACCAGGGTGGTCTTGCCGGCGCCGAAGCCGCCGGCGACCAGGATCTTCAGGGCCGTGGAGGACCAGAGGGCGGAACGGGTGTCCGCGGGGGCGTCAGAGTGCACGGAGGCCATTGATCACGTCTCGCAGGAGTTGCTCGTCGGGTCGCTGGGCGAGCGGCACGGGCCGGGTGACGGTGATCAGCCCGGCGTCGTTGAGGTCGCCGAGCAGCACCCGGACGACGCTGACCGGCAGGTCGCAGTAGGAGCCGAGCTCGGCGACGCTCAGCGGCTCGTCGCGGCAGAGCGCCAGCAGGGCGTGGTGGGTGGCGTCGAGGGCGGGCTCGTGGTCGGCCCCGCCCCCGGCGTCCGTGGCGCGCACCAGGGAGATGAGGTCGAACAGGCCCTCGTCGACCGGCCTGGCCGCCCGTCCCCTGGTCACCGAGAACAGCCGCACCACCGGCCCCGCGTCGTCGTCGAACCAGCGGTCGTCCGCGGCGCTGCGCGGCGTGAAGAGGTCGATCTCCGGCTCGGTGTCGTAGGGGTCGTCGTACGGGTCCTCGTACGGCCCGTCCTGCGGTGCGTCGTCCTCGGCGGCCATCCCGTCGGTCATCTCCCTTGCGCGGCGGACTCGGTGCGCGGCTCGGCGGCGAGGTGCTCGCCCACCCGCTTGACCAGCAGCGCCATCTCGTAGGCGATCTGGCCGACGTCGGACTCGGCGTCGCTGAGCACGGCCAGGCAGCTGCCGTCGCCGGCCGCGGTGATGAAGAGGAAGGCCTCGTCGAGCTCCACCATGGTCTGGCGGACCCCGCCGACCCGGAAGTGCCGGCCGGCGCCCTTGGCCAGGCTGTGGAAACCGGAGGCGACGGCCGCGAGGTGCTCGGCGTCCTCGCGGGCCAGGCCGCTGGAGACGCCGGTCGCCAGACCGTCGCTGGACAGGATCACCGCATGCCTCAGGGTCGCGACGCGGCCCACCAGGTCGTCCAGGAGCCAGTTCAGGTCTCCGGACGGCTGTGTCGTTGCGGTCATTTCTCGGTTCCTTCCGCTGGGGCGGGTGGTGCGGGTGGTACGGGGTTTCCTTGGCGTACGGGGTACAGCTGGGGCCGCGGGCGCGCGGCCGGCAGAGCAGGTGGGACGGGTGCAGAGGGTAGCGCCACCCGGGGCGGTACGGGGACCCCGACCCGCGGTCGACCGGATTGCGGTGGTTCGGGGGCGTCGGGCAGGTCCGGCACCACGGTCAGCGAGGCGGGCTGCAGGCGGTCGCCGCGGCCGCGGGCGTAGCCGCGCTGGAAGGAGGCGAAGGCGGCCCTGGCCTCCTCCGGCGAGCGCTCGCGGACGGGTTCGGCGGCCTGCTGTTCGCCCTCCTGCCGCAGCTGGGGGGCGAGGCTGGCCTGCCGGACGCGCTTGGGCAGCAGCCCGCCGGCGACCGGCGCGGGGGTCTCCGCGGGCGCCGGGGCGGGCGCGGCGGCGGGGGTCTCGGCCGGCGTGGCGTCGGCCGGGATCTCGGGGGGGGCCCCCGGGGGGGGGGGGGGGGGGGGGGGGCCCGGCGGGCGTGGCGCGGGCGGGGATCTCGGCGGGGCCCTCCGGGCGGGGGTGGCGGCCGGTGCCGGCCGCCTCCGGGTCCGGGACGAGCGCCGGGCCGCCGGTGCGTCGGCGGGGCAGTCCGCCGGGGGTGGTGGCGGGTTCGGCGTTCGAGGGC
>NZ_BAAALD010000152.1:0-11404 GCF_039528095.1 Kitasatospora arboriphila | reverse complement strand
GTCCGGGCGCGGCGTGCCGGGACGGCCGGCCGGACCGGGGCCGCGGCCCGCAGCGGGGTCGCGGGGGGCGCCGGGCGGGGGCCCCGACGGCGCACCCGGCCGACCCTGCGCGGTCGGGCGGTCGGTGCCCTCGGCGGGCTGCGGCTGGGGGCGCTTGCGCGGGGTGAAGAAGCTGTCGGCGGGCTCGGTCGGCTCGGACACGGTCAGACCTCCACGATCGGGGCGGAGACCTCGCCGGTTCGCGGCGCCGTGGACTGCAGCGCGAGGTCGGGGTGGGTGAAGGTGCGCAGGCCGGTCCCGTGGCCTCCGTCGGAGCCGAGCACGAGGGCGCGGCCGGGGGTCCGGTGGCTGACCGGCCCGGCGTGGAACACCTCGCCGGTCGCCGTGCCGCCGAGCACCGTCGGGCCGAGCGGGCGGACCGCGGGGGTCGCCGGCAGGGGGAGACCCGGCGGCGGGGCGGCGGGGCGGCAGGAGCGGTGGACCGACTGCCGACGGTGGTGACTGCGGGACAAGGGCTTTCCTGGTGGGCCGGTACGGGGGCGACGGACGGCGCTGCGCCGGCTCAGTGGCCGACGGAGCCGGTGGTCGCGGTGACGCCGGTCGTGCCGGTCCTGGTGGTGGTGCCGGTCTTCGTCGCGGTACCGGGCTTGGCGGAGGTCTTGGTGCCGGCCGGGTGTGAGGCGGTGGCCTTGGCGGTGCCGGACTTGGACGCGGAGGCGCTCGGCTTGCCGGACGCGCCGGCGTGGCCGACCTGCGCGGCCTTGCCGGACGCGGTGGGCGAGGGGGCGGCGGTCACGGAGGGCTGGGGCTGCGGACTCGGCACGGCGGTGGACGAGGCGAGCGAGTCGGGCAGCTCCAGCGGAGGGGCCTGGGCGACCGCACCGAAGAGGCTGACCACCATGGCCATGGCGAAGAGCAGGCCGCTGCCGCCGACCAGCCAGCCCAGGTGCCGCAGACGGCGGCCGCGGGTCCCGGACTCGTCCACGAAGACCGGCGCCGGCTCGGCTTCGGCGGGTATGCCGCTCCGGTCGTCGGTCCGGGGTTGGGAGATCGACATCGGGATCCGGGGCCTTCCAGGGTCAGACGGGCAGGCAGAACCGCCGAGCCAGACCGTAGTGCACCCGGTCGACCTGAATCAGTGTCAATGTCCGATGTGGGGAGATATGCGGTGAGCTTGTGACCGGATCGAGACGTGCGGCGCGCGCCTTCGGTGCGGACCGGACCGCCTCGGAGGGGGCGCGGGCGTGCGCGGTTCCGGGCATCCGGCGCCGCGCGTGGTAAAGCGGGCAATCGGGGACACTCCGCCTATTGGTCTTGACCAATGTCCCGGTGGGTCGGGAGAGTGCGCAGTGATCACTCCCACTCTCTCCGCGGAGCCCCCCTTCCCATGCGCATATCCCGACCCGCCGCCGTCCTCGCGCTCGGCGGATCCCTCGCCCTCGGTGCCCTCGCCGTCCCGGCCGCGCACGCCGCCCCGGCCGGCAGCACCTGCCGGAGCCTCGGCGCGGCCACCCTCTACGGCGAGTTCGTCGAGGGCGACGACACCCACTCGCCGGACGCCGAGGGCGCGGTCGCGGTCGGCGGCAACGCCGACTTCCGCGGCGGCTTCTCGGTCGGCAACGAGCTGACGGACGCCCAGGTCGCCGCCCTGCCCGGCGGCAACGCCCTGGTCGTGGCCGGCGGCATCAGGGGCAGCGTCCAGGTCATGAAGGGCAACGGCGTGTACGGCGGCACCCTCGCCGGCACCGCCGAGGCCCACCACGGCAAGGTGGTGCACGGCGCCTCGCCGATCGACTTCGCCGCCGAGTTCGCGAAGCTGCGCGCGGCCTCCGCCGACCTGGCGAAGCTGACCACCCCCGGCACCGCGATCAAGGCCGCCGGCGGCACCCTGACCCTCACCGGCACCGACGCCGGCCTCAACGCCTTCGTCGTGACGGCCGCGCAGCTCCAGGGCGCCAAGGAGGTCTACCTGCACGTGCCGGCCGGCGCGGTCACCGTGGTCAGCGTCACCGGAGACGGCTACGACCAGGCGGCGGCGCACACCAGCGGCTTCTTCCTGTGGGACGCGGCCGCCGGGAGGTACGTCCTGGACGACAAGACGCAGTCCGCCTCCGGCGGCGCCGTCCGGGCCCGCCTGCTCTGGAACTTCCCGACCGCCACGAAGGTCGTCAAGAACAGCGGCAACGCCTGGCCCGGCAGCGTGCTCGCGCCCGACGCCCACGTCGACCTCGGCTCCGGCGGCCCGGTCAACGGCTCGGTGATCGCCAAGTCGCTCAAGGGCAGCGGCGGGGCCGAGACCCACCACTACCCGTTCGAGGGCTGCCTGCCGGGCACCGACACCCCGAAGCCCACGCCCTCCGGCTCCACCCCGCCCGCCACCACAGGCGGCTCCACCGGCACGACCGGCACCACCGGCACCACCGGCACCACCGGCACCACCGGCACGACGGGCACCACCGGCGGCAGCCCGTCCCCGACGCCCTCCGGCTCCGTCCCGGCGACCCCGCCCGCCACGACCGGCTCCACCACCGGAGGCCTCGCCTTCACCGGCGCCGACGGCGTGATCCCGCTGGCGATCGGCGGCGCCCTGGTGCTCGCCGCGGGCGGCGGCATCGTCCTCGCGGTGCGCCGGCGCCGCGCCTGACCGGCCCCGGACGCGGCGGTGCCCCCGCACCCGAGGGGTACGGGGGCACCGCCGCGCCGGGACTCACTCCCAGCGGAAGAACCGCGCCGCCGCGGCCAGCCCCAGCACCGACCAGACGGCCAGCACCCCGAGGTCCGACCAGGGCACCCCGGCGCCGTACTGCAGCACCGAGCGCAGCCCGTCCGAGAGCGCGCTGATCGGCAGCAGCTCCAGCACCGGGCGGACGGCCTCCGGGAAGCGCGACAGCGGCACCACCACGCCGCCGACCAGCAGCAGCAGGACGAAGACCAGGTTCGCGCCGGCCAGGGTGGCCTCGGCCTTCAGCGTGCCGGCCATCAGCAGGCCCAGGCCCGAGAAGGCGGCGGTGCCGAGCACCAGCAGCCCGGCGGCGGCGAGCGGGCTGCCCTGCGGCGACCAGCCCAGCGCCAGCGCGATCACCGTCAGCAGCGCCACCTGCAGCACCTCGGTCACCAGCACGCAGCCGGTTTTCGCGGTCAGCAGCGCCCAGCGCGGCAGCGGCGTCGCGCCGAGCCGCTTCAGCACGCCGTAGCGCCGCTCGAAGCCGGTGGCGATCGCCTGACCGGTGAAGGCGGTGGACATCACCGCGAGCGCCAGCAGGCCCGGTGCCAGGAAGTCGACCCGCTTGCCGGGGCCGTCCGCGGCGACGATGTCCACCGCGCTGAACAGCACCAGCAGCACGGTCGGGATGATCACCGTCAGCAGCAGCTGCTCGCCGTTGCGCAGCAGCATCCGGGTCTCCAGCGCGGTCTGCGCCAGCAGCATCCGGCCGACCGGGGCGGCGCCCGGCCGCGGCGAGTGGTCGGTCACGAGCGCAGCTCCCGTCCGGTGAGTTCCAGGAAGACGTCCTCCAGGCTGCGCCGCCCGACGGCCAGCCCCTCCGGCATCACGCCGGCCTCCGCGCACCAGGCGGTGACGGCGGCGAGCAGCTTCGGGTCGACCGGGGCGTCCACCCGGTACGCGCCGGGGGCGTGCTCGACGGCCACCGCGCCGGCCGGCAGCACGGCCCGCAGGCCGGCCAGGTCGAGCCCGCCGGGCGCGCCGAAGCGCACCCCGGCCTCGGCCCGGCAGAGCTCCTCGGGAGTGCCGGTGGCGACGACCCTGCCGTGGTCGACGATGGCGACCTCGTCGGCGAGCTCCTCGGCCTCGTCCATGTGGTGGGTGGTGACCACCACGGTGACGCCGTCGGCCCGCAGCTCGCGGACCAGCTCCCAGGTGGCGCGGCGGGCCTGCGGGTCCAGGCCGGCGGTGGGCTCGTCCAGGAAGACCAGTTCGGGGCGGCCGACCACGGCCATGGCGAGGGCGAGCCGCTGCTGCTGGCCGCCGGAGAGCCGGCGGTAGGCGGTGCGGCCGCAGGAGCCGAGGCCGAGGCGCTCGACCAGGGCGTCCACGTCCAGCGGGTCGGCGTACAGCTTGGCGGTGTGCCGGAGCATCTCGACGGCGCGGGCGCCCGGGTAGACGCCGCCGGCCTGCAGCATCACGCCGATCCGCGGGCGCAGGGCGGCGCCGTCGGCGACCGGGTCGAGGCCGAGCACCCGGACGGTGCCCGCGTCGGCGCGGCGGTAGCCCTCGCAGATCTCGATCGTGGTGGTCTTGCCGGCGCCGTTGGGGCCGAGCACGGCGGTGACGGTGCCGCGGGCGATGGTGAGGTCGAGGCCGTCCACGGCCGTCTTCTCGCCGTACCGTTTGACCAGCCCGGCCACCTCTACGGCGGGTTCGAGTCGCATACCGGCGAGTGTAAGAGGCGGCCGGCCCGGCCCCGGACACCGGGCCGCCGACCCCGCCCACGCAGGTCAGGTAAGCCTTACCTGCGTGATTGAGGACACCGCTGAGGCGTGGATCACGGCTTGTTCCCCCGGAGCGAATTACGCAACAATGGTGTTGTGAAAAACATGCGCGAGCACCTGGCACAGGACGGGGCGGCCGAGACGGCCCCCGGCTGCGCCGTGCCCGCGACGGCGACGGAGGTCCTGCTGGAGGGCCATCGGGCGACCCGGGACCGGGTCGCCCGCTCGATCCTCGACCACGGCCCGTCCTCCGCCGCCGACCTGGCCAACCGCCTCGGCCTGACCGCCGCCGCCGTCCGCCGCCACCTCGACTCGCTGGCCGCCGCCGGCCTGGTCGAGTCCCGTGAGCAGCGGGTCTACGGCAGTCGCGGCCGCGGCCGCCCGGCGAAGGTGTTCGCCCTCACCGAGTCCGGCCGGGACGCCTTCTACCAGGCGTACGACCAGATCGCCGCCGACGCCCTGCGCTGGATCTCGGAGTCGGTGGGCGGCGGCAAGGCGGGCGAGGAGGCGGTCGCCGCATTCGCCCGGGCCCGCTTCGCCAAGCAGGGCCAGAAGTACCTGAGCAGCGTGGAGCAGGCGGCGGCCGGCCACCGCGCCGAGGCGCTGGCCGAGGCGCTGAGCGCCGACGGGTACGCTGCCACGGTGCGGCGTGTGCCCTCCGCCGCGGCCGCGAAGGCCCCGGCGGGCGCCCAGCTCTGCCAGCACCACTGCCCGGTCGCGCACATCGCCGAGCAGTTCCCGCAGCTCTGCGAGGCCGAGACCGAGGTCTTCTCGCAGCTCCTGGGCACCCATGTGCAACGGCTGGCCACGATCGCCCACGGCGACGGGGTCTGCACCACCTATGTGCCGGCATCCGGTGCCGCACCGTCGTCCGCCGAGCGGGCGCCCGGTGCCGTGCCGACTGCCGGTACGTCCCCCAATGAAACGGCTCGTCCGCGCGGAGGAAATTCGCATGACTGACATCGCACACCCCGAGCTCGAGGGCCTGGGCACCTACGAGTACGGCTGGGCCGACTCCGACGAGGCCGGCGCGGTCGCCAAGCGCGGTCTCAGCGAGGAGGTCGTGCGCGACATCTCGGCGAAGAAGAACGAGTCCGAGTGGATGCTCAACCTGCGTCTCAAGGGCCTGAAGCTCTTCGGCAAGAAGCCCATGCCGACCTGGGGCTCCGACCTGTCGGGCATCGACTTCGACAACATCAAGTACTTCGTGCGCTCGACCGAGAAGCAGGCCGAGTCCTGGGAGGACCTGCCCGCCGACATCAAGGCGACGTACGACAAGCTGGGCATCCCGGAGGCGGAGAAGCAGCGCCTGGTCGCCGGTGTCGCGGCGCAGTACGAGTCCGAGGTCGTGTACCACCAGATCCGCGAGGACCTGGAGCAGCAGGGCGTCATCTTCCTGGACACCGACACCGCGCTGCGCGAGCACCCGGAGCTCTTCAAGGAGTACTTCGGCACCGTCATCCCCGTGGGTGACAACAAGTTCGCTTCGCTGAACACGGCGGTGTGGTCCGGCGGCTCGTTCATCTACGTGCCGAAGGGCGTGCACGTCGACATCCCGCTGCAGGCCTACTTCCGGATCAACACCGAGAACATGGGCCAGTTCGAGCGGACGCTGATCATCGTCGACGAGGACGCCTACGTCCACTACGTCGAGGGCTGCACCGCGCCGATCTACTCCTCGGACTCGCTGCACTCCGCGGTCGTCGAGATCATCGTCAAGAAGGGCGGCCGCTGCCGCTACACGACCATCCAGAACTGGTCGAACAACGTCTACAACCTGGTCACCAAGCGCGCCGTGGCGTACGAGGGCGCGACCATGGAGTGGGTCGACGGCAACATCGGCTCCAAGGTCACCATGAAGTACCCGGCCGTCTACCTGATGGGCGAGCACGCCAAGGGCGAGACGCTGTCCATCGCCTTCGCCGGCGAGGGCCAGCACCAGGACGCCGGCGCCAAGATGGTGCACATGGCGCCGAACACCTCGTCGTCCATCGTCTCCAAGTCGGTGGCCCGCGGCGGCGGCCGCACCTCGTACCGCGGCCTGATCGAGATCGGCGAGGGCTCGCACGGCGCCAAGTCCAACGTGCTCTGCGACGCGCTGCTGGTCGACACCATCTCCCGCTCCGACACGTACCCCTACGTCGACGTCCGCGAGGACGACGTCTCCATGGGCCACGAGGCGACGGTCTCCAAGGTCAGCGAGGACCAGCTCTTCTACCTGATGAGCCGCGGCCTGGGCGAGACCGAGGCGATGGCGATGATCGTCCGCGGCTTCGTCGAGCCGATCGCGCGCGAGCTGCCGATGGAGTACGCGCTGGAGCTCAACCGGCTGATCGAGCTGCAGATGGAGGGAGCGGTCGGCTGACGCCCCGCCGCCCCCGTCCGTCCCGTTCCCCAGGAAGAGAGCACTACGACAGCCATGGCTGACGTCAACACCCCTAGCGGTGCCACCACCGCCGGTTCGATCGAGGTCGGCACCGCCGGCGCCGGCGCGCAGCTGGCCGGCCCCGGCACCGGCCGCAGCACCGCCGTGCAGCAGCCGATCGACGCCCGCGTCGCGGTCAAGCCGTCCTACGACGTGAACGACTTCCCCGTGCCGCACGGCCGCGAGGAGGACTGGCGGTTCACCCCGCTGCACCGCCTGAACGGCCTGCACGACGGCACCGCCGCCGAGGGCGCCACCGGCCAGGACAAGCTGGAGCTGGCCCTGCCGGACGGCGTCACCGCCGAGACCGTCGGCCGCGACGACGCCCGCCTGGGCACCGCCGGCAAGCCGGTCGACCGGGTCGCCGCCCAGGCGTTCAGCGCCTTCGAGCAGGCCCTGGTGGTGACCGTTCCCAAGGAGCAGGTGCTCACCGAGCCGGTGAAGATCGACGTGCACGGCGAGGGCGGCGTCCGCTTCGCCCACGTGGTCGTCGACGTCAAGCCGTTCGCCGAGGCCGTCGTGGTGATCAACCACACCGGTACCGGCACCCGCGCCGCCAACGTCGAGCTGCTCGTCGGCGAGGGCGCCAAGCTGACCTTCGTCTCCGTCCAGGACTGGGAGCGCGACGCGGTGTACGCCGCCCAGCACACCGCCCTGGTCGGCCGCGACGCCACCTTCAAGTCCGTCGCGGTCACCTTCGGCGGCGACCTGGTCCGCATCCACCCGCGGGTGGTCTACGCGGCCCCGGGCGGCGAGGCCGAGCTCTTCGGCCTGTACTTCGCCGACGCCGGCCAGCACCTGGAGCACCGCCTGGTCATCGACCACGACACCCCGCACTGCCGGTCCAACGTGGTCTACAAGGGCGCCCTGCAGGGCCAGGACGCGCACGCGGTCTGGGTCGGCGACGTGCTGATCCGCGCCGCCGCCGTGGGCACCGACACCTACGAGCACAACCGCAACCTGGTGCTCACCGACGGCGCCCGGGTCGACTCGATCCCGAACCTGGAGATCGAGACCGGCGAGATCGTCGGCGCCGGCCACGCCTCCGCGACCGGCCGCTTCGACGACGAGCAGCTGTTCTACCTGCAGGCCCGCGGCATCCCGGCCGAGGAGGCCCGCCGCCTGGTGGTCCGCGGCTTCTTCGCCGAGCTCGTCCAGCAGATCGGCGTCGCCGAGATCCAGGACCACCTGATGGAGAAGATCGAGGCCGAGCTGGAAGCGACGGTCGCATGAGCTTCCTCCGTGCGTGTGCGCTGAGCGACCTGGCCGAGGACGTCCCCCGCCGGGTCGAGCTCAACGGTGTCGCGGTGTCGGTGGTCCGCACCGACGAGGGCGTGTTCGCCGTCAACGACACCTGCTCGCACGCCAACGTCTCGCTGTCCGAGGGCGAGGTCGAGGACTGCATGATCGAGTGCTGGCTGCACGGATCGAGCTTCGACCTGCGCACCGGCAAGCCGTCCGGGCTGCCCGCCACCAAGCCGGTCGCCGTCTACCCCGTAAAGATCGAAGGGGACGACGTGCTCGTCTCCGTCAACCAGGAGTCCTGAGCCCCATGGCAACGCTTGAAATCCGCGACCTGCACGTCTCCGTCGAGGCCGAGAACGGCCCGCGCGAGATCCTCCGCGGCGTCGACCTGACCGTGAAGCAGGGCGAGACCCACGCCATCATGGGCCCCAACGGCTCCGGCAAGTCCACCCTCGCCTACTCGCTGGCCGGGCACCCGAAGTACACCGTGACCGGCGGCTCGGTGCTGCTGGACGGCGAGGACGTGCTGGCGATGTCCGTCGACGAGCGGGCCCGCGCGGGCGTCTTCCTGGCCATGCAGTACCCGGTCGAGGTCCCCGGCGTCTCGGTCTCCAACTTCCTGCGCACCGCCGCCACCGCGATCCGCGGCGAGGCCCCCAAGCTGCGCACCTGGGTGAAGGAGGTCAAGGAGGCCATGGCCGCGCTCCAGATGGACCCGGCCTTCGCCGAGCGCAACGTCAACGAGGGCTTCTCCGGCGGCGAGAAGAAGCGCCACGAGATCCTCCAGCTGGAGCTCCTCAAGCCGAAGATCGCGATCCTCGACGAGACCGACTCCGGCCTGGACGTCGACGCGCTGCGCGTCGTCTCCGAGGGCATCAACCGGGTCCGCTCGACCGGCGAGGTCGGCACCCTGCTGGTCACCCACTACACCCGCATCCTGCGGTACATCAAGCCCGACCACGTCCACGTCTTCGCGGGCGGCCGCATCGTCGAGTCCGGCGGTGCCGAGCTGGCCGACAAGCTGGAGGAAGAGGGCTACGAGAGCTACGTGAAGGGCGGCGCTTCCGAGTGACGACGACTCATACCGGCTCGGCGCTGACCGGGCTCCTCGACACCGACGCGATCCGCAAGGACTTCCCCGTCCTGCAGCGCCTGCTGCACGACGGGAAGCCGCTGGTCTACCTGGACAACGCGGCCACCTCGCAGAAGCCGCGCCAGGTGCTGGAGGCGCTGAACGCGTACTACGAGCGGCACAACGCCAACGTGCACCGCGGTGTGCACGTGCTGGCCGAGGAGGCCACGGCGCTGTACGAGGGCGCCCGCGACAAGGTCGCGGCCTTCGTCAACGCGCCGAGCCGGGACGAGGTGATCTTCACCAAGAACGCCTCGGAGTCGCTCAACCTGGTCGCCAACATGCTCGGCTGGGCCGACGAGCCCTACCGCGTCGACGCGGACGCCGAGATCGTGATCACCGAGATGGAGCACCACTCCAACATCGTTCCGTGGCAGCTGCTCTCGCAGCGCACCGGCGCGAAGCTGAAGTGGTTCGGGCTGACCGACGAGGGCCGGCTCGACCTGTCGAACATCGACGAGCTGATCACCGAGCAGACCAAGGTGGTCTCCTTCACCCTGGTCTCCAACCTGCTGGGCACGCTCAACCCGGTCGAGACCATCGTCCGCAAGGCCCAGTCGGTCGGTGCGCTGGTCGTGATCGACGCCTCGCAGGCCGCCCCGCACATGGTGCTGGACGTGCAGGCGCTGGAGGCCGACTTCGTCGCCTTCACCGGCCACAAGATGCTGGCCCCGACCGGCATCGGCGTGCTGTGGGGCCGCCAGGAGCTGCTGGAGGACCTCCCGCCGTTCCTCGGCGGCGGCGAGATGATCGAGACCGTCACCATGGGCTCGTCCACCTACGCCCCGGCGCCGCACAAGTTCGAGGCCGGCACCCCGCCGATCGCCCAGGCGGTCGGCCTCGGCGCGGCCGTCGACTACCTGTCGGCGATCGGCATGGAGAAGATCGCCGCCCACGAGCACGCGATCACCGAGTACGCGATCGAGCGCCTGCTGGAGGTCCCGGACCTGCGGATCATCGGCCCGCGCACGGCCGTGGACCGCGGTGCCGCGATCTCCTTCACGCTCGGCGACATCCACCCGCACGACGTGGGCCAGGTCCTCGACGAGCAGGGCATCGCCGTGCGCGTCGGCCACCACTGCGCCCGGCCGGTCTGCCTGCGGTACGGAATTCCGGCGACCACCAGGGCGTCGTTCTACCTGTACTCCACGCCGGGCGAGGTCGACGCGCTGATCGACGGTCTGCACCACGTCCGCAACTTCTTCGGCTGAGGTGACGGGATGAAGCTCGACTCGATGTACCAGGAGATCATCCTGGACCACTACCGCAACCCCCACGGCAAGGGGCTGCGGGAGGGCGACGCCGAGGTGCACCACGTCAACCCGACCTGCGGCGACGAGATCACCCTGCGGGTGAAGCTCGACGGCGCCACCGTGGCGGACGTCAGCTACGAGTCGCAGGGCTGCTCGATCAGCCAGGCCAGCGCCTCGGTGCTGAACGACCTGGTGGTCGGCAAGACCGTCGGCGAGGCCCAGGCCGTCCAGGAGGCCTTCCTGGAGCTGATGCAGAGCAAGGGCCAGGGCGAGGGCGACGAGGACGTGCTGGAGGACGCCGTCGCGTTCGCCGGCGTCTCCAAGTACCCGGCCCGGGTCAAGTGCGCCCTGCTCAGCTGGATGGCCTGGAAGGACGCCACCGCCAAGGCCCTGGGCGAGCAGCCCGCCATCAACGACTGAAACGGACGGACTCTCCCATGAGTGACAGCGAGACCCCGGCCGAGCAGGCCGCCGAGCCCGTGGCCGACGCCCCCGGCGCCTTCACCACCGCCGGTACGGTGTCCGTCGAGGACCTCCACGAGGCCCTGATGGACGTCGTCGACCCCGAGCTCGGCATCGACGTGGTCAACCTCGGCCTGATCTACGGCATCCACATCGACGAGGACGACGTGGCGACCGTCGACATGACGCTCACCTCGGCGGCCTGCCCGCTGACCGACGTCATCGAGGACCAGGCGAAGACCGCCACCGACGGCCTGGTCAAGGACCTGCGGATCAACTGGGTCTGGATGCCGCCGTGGGGCCCCGACAAGATCACCGACGACGGCCGCGACCAGCTCCGCGCCCTCGGCTTCAACGTCTGAGTCCCGCGCCCGCGCGGTGAACCCGCCGCCCCCCCCCCCCCCCCCCGGGCGGGGGGGGGGGGGGGGCCGCCCCCCC
>NZ_BAAALD010000151.1:9460-11432 GCF_039528095.1 Kitasatospora arboriphila | reverse complement strand
GGGACTCACGGGCCTCGCCGGCCGGAGCCGGGGGGGAGAACTCGGCCGCCGGCGCGGCGGGGGGGGCGCCCGCCGGCAGGGCGGCTGCCTCCTCGACGAGCCGGTGGTTGAACGCGGAACGTGCTGTCGCCGCTACGGTGCCACGGCGTCCGCGGCAGGCGGCTCGGGCTCCTCCCCGTCGTCGTCCCCGCCCTTGGCCCGGACGTCCGCCGGGGTGGGAGCCGTGATGCTGCGCTCCTCCGCGGAACGCTCCCGCGTCTCCTCGTCGGGGTGCGCCCGGTCGTCATCGGGTGTGGTCATGACCTCGTCCTCTCCTGGTCCGAGCAGGGCTACTGGGCGGCTGCCCCGTTCCCCGGCCGCCACACGGAGAACCGGTCCCGTCAGTCCGCCGGAGGAACGGTGACCAGAGCAACTGGTTGACCGCCCGGCGGCCGGAGGTGATGTCCGGCCCGGATCCCCTCGGTGAAGGACCCCTATGACGAGGACCGCCCGATCGGCGAGGTGTGCGACCGGTTCCTCGACCTGCGCAAGGCACGTTTCCGCACCCTGCCCCGCTGACGCACCGTGCCGCCGGCGCGGCGGCTCAACCGACCGCGCCGCGCCAGATGTTGTTGAACGCCGCCTCCTCGACGGCGCGGCGCCGCCGCACGGCGTCCAGCTCCCGGACCGCGTCGTTCACCGCGGCGAGGACGGTCGCCACGTCGTCGTCGGCGATGTCCGGCTGCTCGCCCGGGGGCAGCCCGCCGATGTCGCCGGCCGCCGCGAGGGCGGTGAGCACGGGCTCGCGCGACACCCAACGGTCCACCGCCGCACGGCGACCGGCGGACTCGGCCGGCACCGGGCCACCGGCCTGCACCCCCGGCGTCCCGTGCGCCCGGTGGAAGCGCGGACGCCGGACCCGACCGCCCGTCCCGAGCACGGCCGCATAGGCCGCCGCGAGCCCGCGGCCCCGGCGCCACAGCCAGTCCTCGACCGACTCGAACGGCGGCTGCCGGAGGACCGCCTCCGCGGCCTCGGCCAGCAACCGGTCCGCCACGGCCACCGGACCGCCCGGCAGGATCCGGGTGTCGTCCAGCTGGACGGCCCGGACGTCGAGCAGGTCGATCAGCTCCGCCCCCGCGAGCGCCAGCGACAGCTCGCCCTGCTCCGGGCAGGGGCCGGCCCCCGCCTCGACGGCGACGACCAGCAGGTCCTGCGGTGTGGTGTCCATCGGTGGCCCAACGTCCGGCGGATCGGTGACTGCGGCGCATGGTGCAGTGCCTACTGCCAGTCTGCCTCCCCGGCCACCCACCGGGGGCCGATTTTCGGCGCCGGCGCCACACCCGGAGCCGCGTCCGGCACCGGGCCCGGCATCCCTCGCGCACGCTCGCCCGGGACGGCCGAAGGCGCCGTCGGATTCCCGCCAGCAACCCCCCGGCCCACCGCGCGATGCTGACGCACATGACCAGCACCTACCGACCGCAGCCCATCACCCCCGCCGCCCTGCAGCAGCTCCGCGTCCACGACGACGCGGGCCGCCCGACGACCCCCTACCCGGACGGCGAGGGCGGCGCCCCGCTCCGCTGCTGCCTGCGCCCGAGCGCCGTCGGCGACCGGATCGCCCTCGTCAGCTACGCCCCGCTGCGCCGCTGGGCGGCGGAGACGGGCGCCGAGCCCGGGGCGTACGACGAGCAGGGACCGGTCTTCATCCATGCCGAGGACTGCGGCGGTCCGGCCACGGACTCCACCGGCTACCCGTGGGCCCGCCCCGGCGCCCTGCGCGCCTTCCGCCGCTACGACGGCCGCGGGCACATCACGGGCGGTCGCCTGGTGGAGCTGACCGAGGACGCCGACGCCTGCTTCGACCGCGCCCTCGCCGAGGCGTTCGCCGACCCGGGAACCGCCCAGGTGCACGTCCGGGCGGTCGAGTACGGCTGCTACCACTTCCGCGTCGACCGGCCGTGAACGCCCGGACCGCCATGGCGGTCCGGAC
>NZ_BAAALD010000151.1:0-9450 GCF_039528095.1 Kitasatospora arboriphila | reverse complement strand
GCTGGTGCGCCGCCGCGGCGGCCCGGACGGCCGGCCGAGAAAGGCGCGCGACGCGATCGTCGTCGTCGGGCGGGCCACCGGCGCGAGATCGCGAACCGGTGGGATGCGCTGGGGAACGCCGACCGAGGCGCCAGGAACGGCCGTCGTGGCGGCTTCCTGTGGGCCCCCTCCTCGTCCTCCAGGCGGCGGACGGCCGCCGGCCCCGGTCCGTCCGCCGGCCGCCAGCCACCGGTCGCCGGGGAGCAGCGGCCGATGATGCACCTCGACGTCCAGGTCGGCGGGGCGGACTCGGCCGTCGCCGGGACGGTCGCGCCGGGGGCCACCGTGGCCGGTCACCCGCCGCAGTAGGACGCCCGGATGCTGTTCGACGCCGCCGGGCATCCCTTCTGCCGCTGCCTCGACCGGCCCTGACGGCCGGTCGGCGCGGCGCGGCTACGGCTGCAGGCGGGTGCGTACCGCCTCGGCCGCCCAGGTGAGCGCCGGTGCCGGCCCCTCCTGCACGGGCCAGCCGTTGATCACCGCGAGGAGGCGGAGGTGGCGCTCCCTGCGCGGGTCGTTCACGCTCTCCAGCCGGAGCAGCAGTCGGCGGCGGAGCCCGGTGTCGTCGGGCCGGCCGCACCCCCGCGCGTAGTCGGCCGCGAGCGCGGCGACGACCGGGTCGGCCGCGGACGAGGCCGGGTCGACGCCCGCCGCCACGGCCGGGGCGGCCAGGTCGCGGACGGCCGCCACGAAGTCGCGGCGCGGGCCCGGGGCACCGGCACGTGCGCGATCGGCCGCGAAGTCCTCGGCCGTCTGCCGCACAGCGGCGCGGAAGTCCGGGTCCCGGGAGAGTTCGGCCCACTCCGCCCACGCCCGGGTCTGCTCGGCCCCGGGGTCGTCGGGCAGCTCGGGGGTCATCGAGCGCCTGGCCCCCGCGAGGACGGGATCGGTGCCGAGGCCACCGAGGACGGCGTCGAGGAACTCGTCGACGAGACGCCGGCGTTCGTCCTCGGAGAGTCGGGCGAGCTGGTGCATGAGATCGGTCTCCTCGGGGGTGAGCCCGCGCTCGGCCACCGCCGTCAGCAGCGCGTGCCGCAGGCGCAGGACGCGCAGCCGCGCCGCCACGGCCTCGGCGTGGGCCGCGGCGACCTCGGGGAGCGAGAGCTCCCGGTCGACGATCCTGCGGATCGTGGGCAGGTCCAGCCCCAGTTCCCGCAGGGTGCGGACGAGTTCCAGGCGCGCGGCGGCCTCGGCGGTGTAGCGGCGGTAGCCGGCCGGGGTGCGGTCCGTCGGCGTCACGATCCCCGTGTCGGAGTAGAACCGGACGGTCTTGACCGTGAGGCCGGTCCGCCGGGCCAGTTCGCCGATGGAGTAGAGCGTGTCGCCGTTCATGGCCCCCATCGTGGCGTCTCCACCTACGGGAGACTCAAGTGCTGCCGCCTGCCGCCTGCCGCCTGCCGCCTGCCACCGGCCCGCCGCTCGCCGTGTCCCGGCGGCGGAGGTCAGCGTGCGGCGGCCCCGGCGCGTCCGGCGCGGGGCCAGGAACGGTGGTGCTCGTCGATGACGTAGTGGTGGCCGTGGCTCCAGGCTCCGGCCCGGGAGGGGTGGGCGCCGGTGAGGTGGGGGTGGCCGGCCGGCAGGTCGGTGTGCTCGTGGCGGAGTGCGTCAGGGTCCCGGCGGGGCCACAGCACGGCGGCGGCCGCCGTGGCGGCGAGCGCGAGGACGCCGAGGGTGAGGGCGGTGGCCGGCAGGCCGGCCGCGGCGGCGAGCCATCCGGCCAGCGGGTAGGTCAGCAGCCAGCAGGAGTGCGAGAGCGAGAACTGTGCGGCGAACGCGGCCGGCAGGTCGGCCTCGGCCGCCGAGCGGCGGATCACGCGACCGCCGGGAGTGAGGACCGCCGAGCCGGCGGCGGCGAGCAGCGCCCAGGCCGCCAGCAGGGCGGACCAGCTCCACCCGCCGGGCGGTGCGGCGGTGACCGCGGCGACGGCGGCGAGCGCGGCGGGCAGGGCGAGCGCGGCTGGCAGCATCACGGTGCGGTCGCCCACCCGGGCCAGTGCCCGGGGCAGCAGCAGGGCGGCGGTCATCGAGCCGGCACCGTAGGCGCCGAGCGCAAGCGAGAGGTCCGCGGCGGGCCGGTGGAAGTGCTCGCGCACCACCACGACGCTGTCGACGAAGACGATCGCCCCGGCCGCCGCGACCGCGAGATCGAGGGCGAGCAGGGCGCGGAGCCTGGGCGTGGCGAGGAACAGCCGCGAGCCGAACACGGCCCGCGCGCGGACGCCCCCTGCGCGCTCGACCGGGGGAGCCTTCGGCAGGACGGCGGAGACGACCAGGGCGGCGGAGGCGAGGAAGCCGACGGCCGTACCGGCGAACAGCCAGTCGTAGCTCACCGCGGTCAGCAGCACCGCCGCCAGCGCCGGGCTGAACAGCGACTCCAGGTCGTAGGCGAGCCGCGACATGGACAGGGCGCCGGTGTAGTCCCGCTCGGCCGGCAGCACCTGCGGGATCGTCGCCTGGAACGTCGGGGTGAACACGGCCGAGGCCGCCTGCAGCAGGAACACCGTCAGGTAGATCTGCCACACCCGGTCCACGAACGGCAGCGCCAGCGCCGTGCCGGCCCGGGTGAGGTCCATGGCGGCCATCAGGGCCCGGCGCGGCACCCGTCCGGCGAGCGCTCCCGCGAGCGGGGCGATCGCCACGTAGGCGACCATCTTGATCGCCAGGGCCGTGCCCAGCACCGCGCCCGCATCGGCTCCGGCGAGGTCGTACGCCAGCAGGGCGAGCGCCACGGTCGCCAACCCCGTGCCGGCCAGGGCGACGACCTGGGCGGTGAAGAGGTGTCGGTAGGTGCGGTTGCGCAGAACGGACAGCATCGGCCCCGGCCCCTCGCTCGGCGTGGTGCGACCCGGCCATCATAGGCAACATGTGCGTACTCGCGCACATGTTGCCCGTGGAGCGGGACGGCGCCGGGCACGGGCCCGGTCAGTCGTGCGGAGCCAGCGAACCGATCTGGTGGTCGGCGACGTTCAACGCCTCGTCGACCAACCGCCGCAGATGGCCGTGGCGCAGCGAGTAGACGACCCGGCGCCCGTCCTTGCGCGTGGACACCAGCCCGGCGAGGCGCAGCTTCGCCAAGTGCTGGCTGACCGACGGCCGGGCGGCCCCGGTCGCCTCGACCAGGGTGGTGACGTCCGCCTCGCCGCGGCCGAGCCGCTCCATCAGGGCCAGCCGGGTGCGGTCGGCCAGCAGGGCCAGGACGGAGGCCGCCACCTCCAGGCGCTCGCCCGCGGAGTGCTGCTGCGAGCGGTGTGCATCTGCGAGCGGCGCGCGTGAGTCCATGGGGACATCGTAGGGGCAGCCGCCCTTGCGCAGGTGCGCACATGTTGCGGATGGTACGGAGCCGGCCCGCGGAATCGCATGCGGTCACTCGTGCGGAAACGAGTGGCCGCGCCGGCGTCCATGACCGTCAGCGGGTCGCTCGGCCAGTGGCGGCAGTGGACCGGCCTGCCCTTCGACCGCGACGGCGCCACCGAGGTGCCCGGCGCGCCGGTGCCCGTGCCCGTGCCCGTGCACGTCGGCCTCGCCCACGACCGGGCGGTCCACGTCGAACCCGACGTCCGGGTCCGCACCCGCTGCGGCCGGGCGACGACGCCTGACGGACGGTCACGTGGTCGTGGCTCGGCACCCGCCCGGTAGCCTGCCGGGGTGGCCTACCAGATGGTGATCTTCGACAACGACGGAACGCTCGTCGACAGCGAGCACACCGCGCACCGCGTGCTCTCCGATTACCTCACCGAGCTCGGCTACCCGACCACGCTCGAAGAGTCGTTCCACCACTTCCTCGGCAACGCCGGACGCAACGTGCACACCGTCGTCGCCGACCGGTACGGCGGCGCCCTGCCGGAGGACTTCACCGCCCGCTGCCACGAGCGCGTCTTCGCCGCGTTCCAGCAGGGCGTCGACGCCTCGTCCGGCGCGGCCGAGCTCCTCGCCGAACTGGAACGGCGCGAGCTGCGCTACTGCCTCGCCTCCTCCTCCGACCACGCGTGGATCGACCTCACCCTGGAGCGCTCCGGCCTGCGCCCACACCTGCCCGCCCCGCTGGTCTTCAGCGCCGAGGACGTCGCCGGCATCGGCAAGCCCGCGCCGGACCTCTTCCTGCACGCCGCCCGGGCGATGGGCGTCGCCCCCGAGGACTGCCTGGTCGTCGAGGACAGCCCCAACGGCGTCCTCGCCGCACGGGCCGCGGGCATGGACGTCCTCGGCTACACCGCACTGATGCCCGCCGACCGCCTCGCCGCCGCCGGCGCGACCGCGCTGATCGGCGAACTCCGGCAGGTCCTCGACCACGTGGCCCGAGCCGACCCGATCTCACGGAACGTCTGCTGAACAGCAGGGGAGAGGTGGAGCCGTGCAACGGGCGCAGGTGAGGGTGGGGGCACTGCTGGTCGCCGGTGACGCCGTGTGCCTGATCCGCCGCCAACGGCCGGACGGAGTGCAGCACTCACTGCCCGGCGGCCTCGTCGAGGCCGGCGAGGACGCGTTCTCGGCGTTGCACCGGGAACTGCACGAAGAACTCGGGCTGGACGCCGCCGCGGCCCCCGCGGCACCGGTGCTGCGATGGGTGCAGGACCAGGCCAGTACCCGCCCGGGCCGCGACGGGATCTTCCGGCGCCGGCACCTCGTCTTCGTCCTCCGCCTGCCGACCACGGCCCGGGACGGACTCGCCGCCGTGGAACTGGACGCGGCGGACCCGACGGCCGTGGTGTGGTGCGACCCGGCCCGCGCGGCCCGGCTGCACCTCTACCCGGCCCTCGGCGGCGCCCTCGCCCGCGCCGCCACCGCCCCGGCCCCGCGGAAGCGGCCCGTGCTGCTGCCGCCGATGACGGACACGACCTACCGCTGGCGCTGACCTGCCCCCGGCGGCCGGCGGGCGAGGCCCCCGGCTTCCTCGTCAGCGGGCCCGGTCGCCCGTCGGCCCGATGCCGTTGAGCCTGGTCGGAGTTCCCTCCGGGGCGAACGAGTGGTGGAAGGTGAAGGCGTGCGGCGCCGAGCCGTGGTCGTGGAGGTGCTCCAGCCTGGAGACCCCGTCCTGCCAGGTGGGTATCACGCCGTCGGAGACCCACCAGACCACGTGACTCGGGTGTCCGGTCCTCTCGAACCAGTCGTGACGCCTGTTCAGCGCCGCACGGTGCAGACCGGTGTAGACGGCGTCGAAGGCGGGGCGCAGGTCGGTCCAGAGCGAGAGGGTCGCGGCCAGGGCGGTGGTTTCCGACGTCCGGCCCTTGCCGTACCAGGCCGGTACGGCGAACTCTCCCCAGGCACCCCAGTCCGCACCGAAGAGCACGCCGCGGTGGGCATCCGCCGGTTCGGCATGCGCGAGGTACCCGGGGTGCTGACCGATCTTCCGGTAGACGGCCTCACCCGTGTCGTAGAGCTCGCGGGTGAGAGGTCCGGGATCGGCGAGGGGTGACTTCAGGACGCCGAAGGTGTACAGCGCAAGACGGGGCATGCGTCTCTCCCTGGTCGGGGGCCCGGTGTGGACCCGGTTCGGTGGCTTTCGCACGGAGCGGGGCTTCGTGGGGCGTGACCGATTCGTTCCCTCGCGGACAGCTCGGCCTGGGGGGAACTCCGGTGCGACCGCGGGCGATCGCCGAAGACCAGCCGAAGGTAGCCGCCTCGGCGAGCCATGTCGAAGTTGCGTTTTCCCGGTCGAAGTGGCCTCCTGCACCGGCCCTCTGCACCGGCCCTCGCGAACACCGCCGGAAGGATCCACGGCGCCGACCCCCTGGGGTCCGTCGTGTGAGAGCGACTACTACGACCTGCTCCTGCTGTTCCTGGCTGTGGACCTGACGCCGGACCTGTCCGAGGCAGCGGTGCACGAACTGCGGCGGCCCGTGGGGCAGACGGAGGCACCGCCGGTGCTGGAGTCCGCCGACCGGGAGACCTGGGGCCACCGGTGGCAGGTCTTCGCCGGCGGGACGGCGAGCCACTCGTTCGACGGGGTGGACACCTCGGCGCTGCTCCGGCCGTGCACCGGCCGAACGCGGACGGCAGCATCCCTGGGCGCTGACCGCGCGGGCGTGCATCCACGAGGACGAGTTCGGCGTGATGACGGAGGTCGTCGAGTGGATCCTCCGCCGCGCGACCACGCGGGGGTGGGCCGGCTTCCTCCGTCATTCCGCTTCGGACGAGGTCCGGCACCTGGTGCGCCACGAGAACGGGTTCGACGTCGTCGACACCCGGACGCCCCGCAGGGACATCCGGGTGCCGTGGTCGTAGCGTCCGTGCCGGGGGCTACACGTTCGGGCCGCCGCCGTCCGGTCCGACGTGGCGGAGCTCGGCGGGACGGTCGCCCTCCGCGAGCCCGACGACCTCGTAGGTCACGGAGGGTCCGCCCGGTCGTGGCGGGAGGGCGTGGTCGCACCTGGAACCGAGCTGGTTGACGGCGTAGCGGGAGATGGTGCCGGCCAACGGGCCGTCGAGGTGGATCGCCGTGCAGAACTCGATCCTTGGGACGCGCACCACCGAGTCGAGGCCGTGGCGGTCGGCGAGATCCTCCACCGTCAGGCCGGGGTCGACCAGTTCGGTGGCGTCTCCCGGCAGGATCAGCAGATGGCGGCCGTCCGGACCCACCGGGCCGCCGCTGAGGAATCCGACTCGATCCGTCATCGTGATTCGCCTCGTGGTCAGGCTCCAGGGAGCGCGGCGAGTGCGGCTTCGGCGGCGCGGGTGCGGGGATGGTCCGCGCCGAAGTGGTCGCGCCAGGCGGTGGCGCAGCGGGTGAGCTGATCACGGGCCTCGGCATGGCGCTGCTGGGCGGCGAGGGCGCTGCCGAGGGTGGTAGCGGCCTCCAGGGCGCTGTGGTGGGTGGGGCCGAGGGGCGCAGCGAGTTCGACGGCCTTCCGGCTCGCGGCCTCGGCCTCGTCGGGGCGTCCGAGGCCGAGCAGGGCCTGGGCGGTGACGGTGGAGATCGGCGCCGCGAGGGTGGCGCGGACGTCGGGGCCGTCCCGGAACTCCGCCTCGGCCTGGGTGGCGACGTGCAGGGCCTCCTCGTGGCGACCGTTGCCGCTGAGGCTGCGGGCCAGCCCGAGGCTCAGGGCGATCCGCATGTCCTGGCCGGGCTGCGGGACCTCCCGCTGCCGTCCGAGTGCGCGGCGTGCGGTGTCCTCGGCCTCGCCGTGGCGTCCGAGCCCGTTGAGCGCCATGACGAGGGCGTTCATGACGGACAGCCAGAGCAGGCTGGGTGTGCCGTGGAGATCGAGTAGGGCGAGGCACTCGCGTTCGACCTGCTCGTACTCACCGAGCTGGACCAGGTTCTGGACCCGGTCGGAGGCGACCTTCAGGGTACGGATGTCGTTCGCGCCGTAGACCCGGGCGCTTTGTTCCTGCAGCGCCCGGGACCCGTCGACGGCTTCGCGGTGCCGGCCCTGGGCGGCGTGTGCCCGCAGGCTGGCGTCCCAGGCGGCCAGGCCGCGCTTGTCCGGGGCCGGCCGGTGGCGCAGCACGACCGCCAGGAGCTCGTCCGCCTCGGCGGGTCGGCCCCTGTTCATCAGCATGCCGGCGAGCTCGACCCGCACCTCGGCGGTGGCAGCATGGGCCTCACCCAGGACGGACGGGCAGTGCGCCAGCAGCTGCTGCAGCTCGGCCAGTGCCTCGTCGCCGCGGTTGAGTTGCCGCAACGCGGCCACCCGGCTGGTGCGGATGACGAGTGTCCATCCGGCGTCTGCGCCGAATTGTCGGGTGCACAGCTCGACGGCCTGCCGGAAGGCGGCTTCGGCTTCGACCCACCGCCCCTGCTCCCCGAGCCGGCCGCCCTCGTCGTGCAGCCGGCCGGCGAGTTCGAGCTCCCGCCGCTGTGCCCGGTTCCGCAGTGCCGCGAACATGCCCACTCCCTCATCCGCGCCTGGTGTGGCGATGATCATACTGGCTGGTGCTGCGTGTACCTCGGCGCCCGGTGCTACCTGAGGGCCGCGGTGCGGTCCAGTGCCTTCGACGCCAAGCGGTGCAGGTCGGCGGGCGAGAAGGCGCCGAGGCTCGTGACGTTCAGAAAGACCAGGAGTCGGCCGCGGCGGACGTACAGCTGGTTGAAGTACACGTCGGCCCCGTGCGCGGTGTCGTGGACGAGGAAGTGCCGGACGTCGTCCCCGAGGTCGCGGAACGGGGCGGCGTTCTGCTCGTACACCCGGTGGCCGTGTTCGCTGAGGTTGGCGACCCACGAGGGGTAGCGGGAGACGGCGTCGGCCTCCGTGCCCGGGCGTTCGAGTTCCTCGTTGATCTCCTCGGTGTCCTCGCGTCCGTCGAAGGCGACGGACTGGAGGATGTCGCGGGTGCCGGGGTCCTCGAAGTCGCACGGGGATCCGGTCGCCCGGCTCCGGAAGCCGGCGGGAACGTCCCGCGCGGTGAGGAGCGCGTCGCACAGGGTCTGCGCCGTGACGGCGGCGGGCGACGCGGAGGTCCTCGCTGCGCCGCCGTTCGTGGGGGAGCAGGCGCAGGCGAGGAGGAGGGCCGCCCCGAGGGCGGCCGTTCCGGTCGTGCGGGTACCCCGGCCGTTCATGTACGCCCCCAAGTCGCTTCGGTCGGTGGCGAATCGTACAAGATCGACGGGCGCTCAGGAGCTTGCGGGGCGGCTGGTGGTGATGTCGTGGACGATGCGGCGGCAGAGGTCGGCGGTGTGCTCGAAGAGGTAGAAGTGGCCGCCGGGGAGGCTGTGGAAGGCGATGGCGTTGTGGAGGTGGGCGCGCCAGCGGCGGATGCGCTCGGGCGGGACGAGCGGGTCGGCCTCGCCGGCGAAGAGCGAGACGGGGGTGGTGAGCGGGTGGCCGCCGGGGTGGCGGTAGGTGTCGACGACCTCCAGGTCCCAGCGCATGGTGCGGACCATCCGCTCGGCGAGTACCGGGTGGTGCCAGACGCCCTCCGGGGTGCCGCCGAGCCGCCGCATGAAGTGCACCAGCCGTTCGTGCGGCCAGGTGTGGCGCTGCTCCGTGGCCGGCGGGCCGGTCTCCGGGGCGGGGCTGCCGGAGAGGCCGAGCCAGAGCGGTGCCCGGCCCAGCCGTTCCAGCACGCGGACGAGTTCGAAGGCGACGAGCGCCCCCATGCTGTGTCCGAACACCGCGTAGTGGCCCGCGACTTCGGACTCCAGGACGGGCAGCAGCAGCTCCGTCACCTCGGCGGCCGAGCGGCAGCCGCGCTGCTTGGAGGTGTGCACCCGGCCGGGGAGTTCCAGCGCCAACACCCGCCAGTGGGCGGGCAGATGGCTGAGGAAGTCGCGGTAGCCGGCGGCTGACCCGCCGGCGTGGTGCAGCAGGACGAGGGTCAGCTCGGGGGTGTGCGGCGCGTGCAGTTCGAGGAGTCTCACGGTCTGGCTCCGACGAGCTGCCGGAGCGGCGTCCGCGGCGCAGCAGGGCGGGTGGTGCGGTGGATGGGGCCGTCGCCGGCGGAGAGGGGCAGGCAGCTGCCGCCGCGGCGGTG
>NZ_BAAALD010000150.1:0-11522 GCF_039528095.1 Kitasatospora arboriphila | reverse complement strand
CCCCACCACCCCCCCCCCCCCCCCCCCCCCCCCCCCCCCCCCCGCCCCCCCCCCCCCCCCCCCGCCGCCGCCCGCGCCGTCCGCACCGGCGCCCACCGCGCAGGCGCCCGCACCCGGCGGCGGGTGCGGCGGCGATCCGGCGCAGCTGACGACGGCACAGCTGGCGGCGTGCGTGGCGGAGCTGTCCCGGGCGTTGCAGGGGCGGGTGCAGGAGTCGGGGACGGCTCGGCCCTGACGATCGCGGTGATCGGCGGCGCGCTGCCGTGGGAGGATGCCCGTGGGGGCTGTTGACCAGGGTGTTCGTCCGGCACGGCGGTCCGGCCCGGGCCCCGCAGCTCGTGCCCGTGGAGGAGGCCGGCCATGACGAACCGACGCGAACGCTGGGAGCGGCACACGCAGCTCCCGCTCATCGCGCTGTCCGTGCTGTTCGCCGTCGCCTACGCGGTGCCGGTGCTCGCGCCGCGGGCGCCCGGCTGGGTGCTGCAGGGTGCGGCCTGGGCCGAGTGGGCGGTGTGGGCGGTCTTCGCGCTGGACTACGCGACCCGGCTGGTGCTGGCGGAGCGCCGCTGGGAGTTCGTCCGCCGCAGCCCGCTGGACCTCGCCTCGGTGCTGCTGCCGCTGGTGCAGCCGCTGCGGCTGCTGCGGCTGGTGTCGACGCTGCTGCTGGCGGGCCAGCGGGTGCGGATGGCCTCCCAGGTGCGGCTGACGACCTACGTGGCGGGCGTGGTGCTGGGGCTGCTGGTGTTCGGTTCGCTGGCGATCCTGGAGATCGAGCGGAGCTCGCCGCACGCGTCCATCCGCACCCTCGGCGACGCGCTCTGGTGGTCGTTCACCACCATGACGACGGTGGGCTACGGAGACCTGACGCCGACCACCGGTCTCGGGCGGCTGCTGGCGGTCGCGCTGATGCTGTCGGGGATCGCGCTGCTCGGTGTGGTGACGGCCAACATCGCGGCCTGGTTCGTGGCCCGGTTCGAGGCGGAGGACCGGCTGGACCACCTCAACCACCGGGCGATCCAGGACCTCACCGCCGAGGTCCGCGAACTGCGCCGCGAGCTCGCCGAGCTGAGCCGGCAGGCGGAGCCCGGCGGGGAGCCCGCCGGGCGCGTCCCGAGCGCCTGACCGGCCCGCGGTGGCGCCGTACGGCCGGCTGGCCCGCGGGGCGGCGTGCGGCCGTCGCGGCGTCAGCCGCCGTTCAGCGCGGCGCCGAGCAGCTTCCCGGCGGACTCCTCCAGGGCGGTGTGGAGCTCCTTGTCGGCGATGCCCTCGGCGTAGGAGTACAGGACCATGCCGGCGGTGGCCCGGACGGCGGGGCCCGCCCACTGGGGGTCGATCGGGTACGGCTCACCGGGCGGCCAGGGCAGCGGCCACTTCTTCGGCCACGGGATCACCCGGTAGGGCGGGATCGGGCACCAGTCCCCGTCGGCGTCCTGCAGCACCGCGCGGGCGTCCCCGCCCGCCGCGTGCACGGCGACGGCGGCGTCGGCGCCGAGCAGTTCGGCCGGGGGCAGCGGCTGCGGGTCGAGGTCGGATGCGGCGCGGGCGGTGAGCGGCAGGTGCGGGAAGAGGATCTCCCAGAGCCCGGCGCCGGTGCGCGCCATCAGGCGCAGCAGGCACGCGGAGTCGAGTCCTGCGTGCACGGTTCCCCCTCGGGCCTCTGGGTGACGGTCCGTCAGACACTGCCCGTTCCATGTGATCTGCGGCACAGTCAGCGGGCGGCGAGCCGGGCGGCGGCGGTGTTCTCCGCGCGGCGGCGACCGCCTGGTGCGTGCAGCGACGAACCCTCGGCCGCGGGCCGCGCGCGGGCCCGGCGCACACCGCGGCCGGCCGGCCGCAACCCCGCGGACCGGCCCGCCGTCTCCCTCCGCGACCCCTGCCGGAGCGCCGCCCGGCGGCCCGTGCACCGCCCAGCGGGACACGTTGTCCGCGGGTGGCGCTAGGTTTCCGACATCACCGCGGGCGGGGTGTTCGGTCCCCCGGTCGGCTGCGGGGGTTTCCGACGATTTGGCAGATCACGAGGTGGGGCCGTAATGGGTTGGGTGGCGGCGGGCGACGGGTACGAGGTCGCCCTGGTGGAGGGCCGGGTGACGGCGCGGTCGACGTCCGGCCGCTCCGCGGGCAGGCAGCTGAAGTCGCTGCCGAAGGCGGTGCGGGAGCACCCGGAGACGGACCGGCTGCGCCGGTTCGCGACCTGGTTGGAGCGCCACGCGGCGTCCTGCCGGGAGCAGGTGGACGCCTGGATGGTGTCCTCGCTGCCGGTGCCGACCGGGCTGCTCGCCAAGGTCTGGCCGGACGAGGCCTGGCAGGCCGCGCTGCGCGACCTGGTGGTCGTCGGCGACGGCGAGGACGAGGTGGGCTTCCTGCGCGACGCCACCGCCGACGGCGAGCTGCGCCTCGTCGACCTGGACGGCGAGACCGTCCGCATCTCCCCCGCCACGGTCACCCTGCCGCACCCGGTGCTGCTGGAGGACCTGGAGGACCTGCGGGAGTTCGCGGCCGAGCTCGGCGTCGTCCAGGGCGTCGACCAGATCCACCGGGCGACCTTCCGCAAGCCCGACGAGGTGGCGGAGAAGGCCACCGAGGTGAAGGACTTCGCCGGCGGCAGGTTCCCGTCGCGGTTCGGCCTGGCCGCCCGCGCCACCGCGCTCGGCTACCGGGTCTCCGGCGGCTACGCCACCATCCGGGTCCGGGACGGCGAGCGGACGGTCGAGCCCGCGGTGTGGATCGGCGAGCCGTACTGGGACGGCGATTCGGAGACCGGTGCGCTGTGCTGGCGCGACACCGAGGGCCGGGCGCTGACGCTGCCCGAGGTCGGGCCGGTCGCCTGGTCTGAGGGGATGCGGATGGCCGCCGCGCTGTACGCCGGCCGCACGGTCCAGGAGGGGAAGAACGCATGAGCACGCACGAGGACACGGGGACGGGCCGCACGATGACCGAGGAGCAGGCCGCCGAGCTGCTGCAGGCCGGGGCCGTGCTGCCGCCCGGCACCGCCGGCGCCGGCGAGCGGGCGGTGCCGCTGACCGCCCGCACCTACCGCCACCCCGGCCTGGACGGCCGGGTCGTGGTGCGGCTGGTGCCCGCCGAGCTGGGCGCCGCCGAGGACCAGGCCGTGGGCTTCCTCGGCCTGCAGCCGGACGCCGAGCCGGCCGAGGTCGGCCTCGGGCTGCGCCAGGCCCTGGGCTTCCCGGAGTGGGTGCTCGCCCACCACCCGGAGGACGGCCACCACGCGCTGGGCATCGTGCCCGAGCTGGAGCGGATCGCCAAGCAGGCCGCCTCCCGGCCGAAGGCCGCCCTGGAGGGCTACCAGCAGCTCGCCGAGCGGCTGGCCGAGGCGGTGCCGCACTTCCTGCCGACCTACTACGAGCAGGCCGGCCGGGTCTTCCTCGGCGCCGAGAACAGCCAGTTCGCCGCCCAGATGTTCACCCGCGCCCGCAAGGCCGAGGCGCAGCACGGCCTCCCGCTGGACGAGCAGCGCCTCGACGCGGTCTTCCTGGAGTTCGCGCTGGCCGGCGCACTGCCCGTCAAGGTGCTGTCCGGGTACGCCAAGGAGCTGAGCGCCCGGGTGCCCGCCGCGGAGGCCTTCGACCGCTTCCGCCGGCTGTGCGTGCGGCGCACCGCGGGCGGCCTGGAGCCGTCCGCGGTGATGGCCACCGACCTGCGCCGGCTGGCCCGCGCGGCCGGCGCCGACCCGGAGGCCGCCGAGACCGCCTACCTGGACGAGCTGCTGGCGCTGCCCGCCACGCTGCGCGCCGCCGCCGGCTGGTGGAAGCGCCACCGCGACGCCCTGGTGGCGCTCGGCCGCACGCCGTCCGCCCGCGGCCGGCTGCTCGACCTGATGCCGACCGGGTACGACCCCGAACTGTCCGGGCTGTGGCTGGACATCCTCGTCGAGTCCGGCGCGGCCGCCGGCCTGTACGACGACGCCGTGCCGAGCGAGGAGCGTCCCGCGGACGGCACCGCCGGCTGGTTCGGCCGTTTCCTCGGCTGGCGCAACCACCGCTGGGGCACCCGCGCCCGGATACCCGCCCTGCTGCCGCTGGTCGAGCGGGCCGCCGAGCGGCTGCGCGCCGAGCACCTGGCGGCCGGCACCGCGGTCAACGTCCCCGAGACCAACGTCAACCTGCTGGACACCCTGCTCGCCCTCGGCGTGCCGGTCGCCGACCCGGCCGAGCACACCGCGCTGCGGCTGGACGTCTGGGCGCAGGAGGACGAGCAGCGCGACCTGACCGCGCTGGAGGCCGACCCGCGCTTCCGGCCGGCGTTCCGCAACGGCGCCGACCGGATCAACAACGACGTCGACGGACGGCGTGCCTTCGCCCTGCTGGCGAGCTCGCCGGGCGGGCGGCCGATGCTCGCCGAGTGGATGGCCGGCGTCGCCCGGCAGCCCCGCGCCGCCGGCCTGCCCGACCTGCCGAACGCCTTCCAGAAGCTCGGCTGGCTGCCGGGCGAGGTGCTGGTGCTGGCGGAGGAGGAGGTCCGCGCCGCGGCCTCCACCGACCTGTCGGCGGTGGTCGCCCGTTCGCTGCGCGCCGGCGTGATCGACGAGCTGGGCTGGCCCGCCTGGGACGAGGCCGCCGCGGAGCTCGTCGCCCGCAAGGACGTCGACGACATCGTGGTCGCCGACGCCTGGCCGCACCTGATCGCGGCCGGCCCCTCGCAGGCCCGGGTGCTCGGCGCCGACGGCACCGTGCTCCGCCACGACCTGCGGATCCCCGCCGGGGACTCCTCCGAGACCGGCTTCCACTACGTGGACGGCTCGCTGCTCGTCCACTGGCAGTCGCAGGCCAACAACCGCCGCTTCCTCGGCTACTGGCACACCGCCGCGGACCGCGTGTTCACCATGCCCGAGAACACCTCCCGGCGCGGCACCCGCACCTACTGGCTGGGCTCGCTGAACAGCCACAGCCTGCCGCTCGACGGCGGCGGGCGCACCGGCGGCAAGGGCACCGTGCACGCCGGGGACACCGCGCTGCCCGGCGAGCGCCGGATCATCGGCGACGGCCGCACCTTCTGGGTGTGGGCCGACCCGGGCGGCGACGCCGCGTACACCTGGCACGAGTACGACCCGGCGACCGACACCGTCGGCCGGGCCGCCGACCCCGCCTTCCTCGCCGACGCCCTGCGGGACGCCCCGGCGGGCAGCAAGGCCTGCGGCGGCTGGGTGATGCCCGCGCCGACCGGCGACACCACGCCCTCCGGCGCGCCGGTGGACGGCCTGCTCGGCTGGCGCACCCTCACCCTGCCCGACGGCTCGCACCGCGGCGAGGACCTCGCCGGACGCGGCATCACCCTGCCGCCGAGCCGGGGCTGCCCGCTGCGCCTGGTGCAGTTCCCCGGCGCCGACCGGCCGCAGGCCGTCGTCCGGGACGGCACCTACGGCGTCCGGCTGGTCGACGCGGACGGCGCCACCACGGCCACCGTCCGCACCGACGACGTCCCCGGCGTGTTCGCCGAGGGCACCCTGATCCTGCCGCCGCTGCGCTACTGGCACTACCTGCAGCCGCGCGACCCGCAGGGCTCCGCCGCGCTGCGCCGGCTCGACGACGGCACGGCCGCCGCCCTGCTCAAGGCCGCCGCCGAGGACGACCCGCAGCGCCCCGCGGAGTTCACCGCGGCGATCCGCGCGATCCTGCCGGAGGTCACCGACGAGCGGCTGCTGGCCGGCATCGCCGGACTGCTGCGCTACGCCGCCGCCCCGCAGCAGCGGCTCACCGCCGTCGCCGAGCGCCTGGAGCTGGAGCTCTCCGGCGGCGCCGCCCCGGTCGAGGAGGCCCCCGGCCCCGGCGACCAGGAGCTGCAGACGGCGCTCAGCGGCCTCGGCATGGCGTCCAACTGGTACAACACCCAGCAGAGCCGCTACACCGCCGAGCAGGTGCGCTTCCTGGCCCGGGCGGCCTCCCCCGAGGCCGAGGCCGCGGCCCCGGGCACGGTGCACCTGGACGCCACGGAGACCCCGTACGTGCGGGTGGACTGGGAGCAGCTGCCCCGGCTGACCGCGGTGACCGCGCTGCGCGCGGTGTCCGCCACCAGCACCCCCGAGGACCGCGCGGCACTGCGCGGCCTGTTCGAGGTGCTGTCCGGGGTGGGCCTCACCGACCCGGCGGGGACGGCGCACTGGCGCACCGCCAGGCTGCACGTCGGGGCCGTCCACCTGGCCGACCGCGACGGCTCGACCCGCAACGGCGACCGCGACATGCTGCTGCCGCTCGGCGGCGGCGCGTTCCTGCTGTTCGTCGACGGCGACGTGGCGGCCAACGGCGACACCGAGTCGACCGTGCTCTTCCACGACCCGTCCGGCCGCTTCGAGGCGCCGGCGCCGTACACCCTGCTCTCCTGCGAGCCGCTGGAGGACGCCGGGAACGACCGGGCGGCCGCGCTGCTGGCGTACGCCGCGGACCGCGAGCCCGCCCCGTGGTTCCCGGAGGCCGCCGAGCGGTTCGCCGAACTCACCGGTGTCACCGGCACCATGGCCGCCCTGGTGGTGGCCGGCCTGCCGCAGGTCGAGAAGTGGGAGCGCAACTTCCTGCCCGCCGACACCCGGGCGCTGCTCGGGCTGAAGGTCGCCGACGCGGCGGTCGCCCGGGACGAGCTGCGCTCGCTGGGCGCCGCCACCCGGCGCCGGCTGCTCACCGCCCTGGTGCCCGCCGACCCGGCGCTGCTCTGGACGGCGGGCCCGGACGTCGAGGCCGCCGCGGCGGTGTGGAACGAGAAGCTGGGCCGCCGCGTCGCCGTCCCGGAGGCGCTGCTCGCGGAGGCCGTCCGCGCGGTGCGCACCGGCTGGGCGTCCCGTGCGGCGCTGGGCGCCGTGCTGGACCCGGCCGCTTCGAAGGACCTGACGAAGGACCTGGAGTGGCACGTCCAGCGGGACCGGGTGGTGCCGGTCGAGCCGGGCTCCGGCTTCACCGCCGCGACGCTGGTCGGCGCGGTGGCGATGGCCGGGTGGCTGGCCCACCGGCTGCCCGCCGGCGATCCGCTGCGGGCCTCGCTGCCCGCCGCGCTGGCTGCCGTCCGCGACCGGCTCTCCCACCCGGGGCTGATGCTCGACCTGGGCCGCTACGTCAGCCTGCCGAGCTTCCGCAAGGTCGCCGGCGCGCCGACCGAGGTCGGCGAGGGCTACGAGCGGTACGGCGCGGTCGTCATGGCGACCCACGACAGCCAGCCCGCGCCGGGCATCCGCACCGCCCTGCTGGACGCGGCCGGCGAGGACCCGTACCTGCCCGCGCTGCGGGAGAACGCCGGCGAGCCCTTCCCGGCGGAGGCGGCGCTGAAGGCCGTCCGCTCGCCCGGCTTCGAGGCGCTGCTCGGCGACCCGGGCGACCCGGCCGCCGGTGAGCGCGGTGCGGACGGCACCTGGTGGCCGCAGGACCCGTCCCGCTCGGTGCCCGACCTGGTCGAGGAGGCCGCCGCCCGGCA
Organism: Kitasatospora arboriphila; assembly: GCF_039528095.1. Classification (NCBI taxonomy): domain Bacteria; kingdom Bacillati; phylum Actinomycetota; class Actinomycetes; order Kitasatosporales; family Streptomycetaceae; genus Kitasatospora; species Kitasatospora arboriphila. The sequence goes on along the minus strand of NZ_BAAALD010000150.1, from coordinate 4,109 downwards.
CGGCCTCGGCGCGGACGCCGCCGCGCTGTACCTGATGCTGCTGGCCATGCCCGACCCGACGGACCGCAACACCGCCCGCTGGACGGGCTGGAAGCCGGCCCGGCTGAAGGCGGCCCGGGCCGAGCTCGCCGCGACCGACCTGGTCGTGCAGGCCTCCCGCACCCGCGCCGGCCGGACGCTCTTCCTGCCCGGCGGCTGGACGGAGCAGCGCAGCCCGCACCTGCCGCTGGAGACCTGGAAGCTCCCGCTGCTCGGCGGCGGCTCCACCGCGCTCGGCGTGCTGCTGCCGGCCGAGCCGGCCGCGGAGCTGTACCGACGGGCCTGGCAGCGCCTGCTCGACGGCGACCTGCCGCGCTTCGGCGAACTGAAGGCGCCCAAGGCCCGCCGCGGCCGCCGCCGCTGACCGAGCGCCGGCGGCCCCCGGGGGTGCGGCACACCGTCGCACCCCCGGCCCCACCCGTTGTTCCCCTTTCCCCGGACCGAAGGACCGACGCTGTGTCTCCGACGAACCCGACGTACCCGACGACCCCGACCGACCTCTCCGAGCCGACGACCGATCAGGCCGCCCCGCCGGCTCGGCAGATCCTGCCCGCCGAGGAGCGGTACGCCCAGGAGCTCGCCTTCCTCGCCGCGTACGACGAGGGCCCCCGCCCGCCCGGCTGGGCGCTGACCCCGGCCGCGGTGGTCACCTTCGTGTGCGGCAGCGACGGCGAGGCGCTCGCCCTGCCGCCGAAGCGCCGCAAGGACGGCGCGCTGCCCGCCAAGCTGGTCGTCGCGCCGAAGTTCGTCGGCGAACGCGCCCTGGTCGAGCGCTGCGTGGTCACCCTGGCGGGCGAGCGCGGCCTGCTGCTCGTCGGCGAGCCCGGCACCGCCAAGTCGATGCTCTCCGAGCTGCTGTCCGCCGCGGTCAGCGGCACCAGCGAGCTCACCGTGCAGGGCACCGCCGGCACCACCGAGGACGCCTTCCGCTACGGCTGGAACTACGCGCTGCTGCTCGCCCAGGGCCCCACCCCGCAGGCGCTGGTCGCCTCGCCGGTGATGACCGCGATGCGCACCGGCCGGGTGGCCCGGATCGAGGAGGTCACCCGCTGCCTGCCCGAGGTGCAGGACGCGCTGGTGTCGATCCTCTCCGACCGCCGGGTCAGCGTCCCGGAGCTCGCCGGCACCGCGGACGCGACCGTCGCCGCCGTCCCCGGCTTCAGCGTGATCGCCACCGCGAACCTGCGCGACCGCGGCGTCTCCGAGATGTCCGCCGCGCTCAAGCGCCGCTTCAACTTCGAGACGGTGCACCCGATCGCCGACGCCGGCGCGGAGACCGAGCTCGTCCGCACCCAGGCCACCGCCGCCGTGCAGCGCGCCGGTGCCGCGTTCGGCGTCGACGACGCCGTCCTCGACGTGCTGGTCACCGTCTTCCGCGACCTGCGCACCGGCCGCTCCTCCGAGGGCTGGGACGTCGAGCGGCCCGGCACCGTGATGTCCACCGCGGAGGCCGTGCACGTCGCCGCCTCGCTGGGCCTGGCCCGCGCCTACCTGCCCGGCGGCGACGTCCTTGACCTGGTCCCGGGCCACCTGCTCGGCGCCGTCCGCAAGGACGACCCGGCCGACCACGGCCGCCTGCTCGGCTACTGGGACGGCCCGGTGCGCCGCCGCGCCGAGGACGGCTCCGCGATGTGGCGCCGTCTGTGGGACCTGCGGGAGAACCTGCGGTGACCGACCCCCGTACCACTGAGGACACCACCGTGGGCACCACCGGGAACCCCCCGGCGGACACCGCGGACCCGCGGAAGGCGGTGGAGGCGCTCGCCGCCTCCGCCCGGCCCTACCTGATCGCTGTCCGGCACCACAGCCCGGCGCTCGCCGCGGTGGTGCCGGCGCTGCTCGACAAGGCCGACCCGCAGGTGGTCTGCGTCGAGTTGCCGGCCGACTTCCAGCGCTGGCTGCCGCACCTCGCCGACCCGGGCACCGTCGCCCCCGTCGCCCTCGCCGGGGCCGACGAGGGCGGGCACCTCGGCTTCTACCCGTTCGCGGACTTCTCGCCCGAGCTCGCCGCCCTGCGCTGGGCCCGCGAGCACGGCGTCGAGGTGCGCTGCTGCGACCTGCCGCTCGCCGACAAGGGCTGGGCGCCGTCCGGGGCGGCCGACGCGCCCGGCGGCCGCCCGGCCGGCCCGGCCTACGCCGATGCGCTGGAGGCGGCCGGCACCGGCCGCGAGGGCGACGACCTGTGGGACCGCTCCGTCGAGGTGCGGGCCCCCGGCAGCGAGCCGGAGGCCGTCCGCCGCGCCGCCCTGGCCGTCGGCTGGGCGCTGCGCCGCGACGCCGCCGGACGCGGCGGCGTGCCCGCCGGGGACCTCGCCCGCGAGGCGCACATGCGCCGGGTGATCGCCGCGGCGGCGGCCCCGGACGGCCGGGTCGCCGCGGTCGTCGGCGCCTTCCACGGACCGGCGCTGACCTCCCTGCCGGAGGCGGCGGAGGACGCGCCCGAGGTCCCGGCCGAGGGCGGTCCGGTCACCTCGCTCGTCCCGTACACCTTCGACCTGCTCGACGCCCGCTCCGGCTATCCGGCGGGCATCCGCGACCCCAAGTGGCAGCAGGCCGTGCTCACCGCCCAGGGCGACCCGGAGCAGGTCGACGCGGCCGCCGCCCGGGCGATCACCGACATCTGCCGGGAACTGCGGAAGGCCGGGCACCCGGCCGGCACCGGCGAGGCCGCGGAAACCCTGCGGCTGGCCGGCGACCTCGCCCGGCTGCGCGGCCTGCCCGCGCCCGGCCGCGGCGACCTGCTGGACGCCGTCACCGCCGTCCTCGGGCAGGGCGAGCCGCTCGGCCGCGGCCGGGCCCTCGCCAAGGCGCTGGAGGCGGTGCTGGGCGGCGCCGACCGCGGCCGGCTCGCCCCGGGCACCCCGCGCTCCGGCCTCGGCCCGTCCGTCGAGGCCGAGCTCGCCGCCCTGCGCCTGCCCGACCCGGAGGACCCGGACTCCCGCGAGCTGCGCCTCGACCCGCTGCGCTCCCCGCTGGACGGGCGAGCCGCGGTGCGGCTGCAGCGCCTCGCGGTCTGCGGGATCGGCTACGGCAAGCAGATCGAGGTCTCCGGCACCGGCGACGGCGCCGCGCTCAGCACCCGCTGGCGGATCGCCTGGACCCCGTCCGCGGCCGCCCGGCTCGACCTGGCCGGCGTCCGCGGCGTCACCGCCGAACTCGCCGCCGCCGGCACCCTGCGGGAGACCGCCCGCCAGCAGTCCGCGGACGGCGGACCGACCTGCACCCAGCTGCTGGACGGGCTGCGCGCCGCGGCCCGCTGCGACCTGCCCGCGCTGGTCGCCGAACGGCTCGCCGAGGCAGAGCAGTTGCTGCCCGCCTCGGCGACCCTGCCGGAACTCCTCGACGCGCTGGACCTGTTGGAGGCGCTGCGGCTCGCCCACCTGCCCGGCACCACCGAGCGGAGCCGGGAGCGGGCCGCCGAACTCGCCACCGTCCTGCTGGACGCGGCCGTCCGCGGCCTGCCCGGACTGGCCGGCAGCGAGGACCCGGCGGACGCCACCGCCCTGGTGGCCCTCGCCACCCGGGCCGGCGACCACCGGCTCGGCCTGCGGATGGACGACGCCCTCGCCGAGCTCGCCCGCACCGGCTCCCCGCTCGTCCAGGGCGCCGCGCTCGCCGCGCTGGTGCTGCTCGTCCTGGACACCGCGGACCGCCTCGGCGCCCGCGCCGCCGGCTGGGTCGACGCCGCCGCCGACCCCGAGGGCCGCCGCCGGCTGGCCCGACTGCTCACCGGCCTGCTGACGGCCGGCGGGCCGCTGCTCCAGTACGCGCCGGACGCGCTCGGCCCGCTGCTGGAGCGGATCGACGCGCTGCCCGACCGCGGCTTCCTGGACCGGCTGCCCGCGCTGCGGGCCGGCTTCGACGCGCTCAGCCCCGCCGGCCGCGGCCGGCTGCTGGACACCGTCGCCGAACGGCTCGGCGAGCGCCCCGACCTGACGCTCGCCGCCCCGGCCGGACTGCTCGCGCTCTGGACGGCCGCGGACACCGCTGCCGTCGAGGCGCTCGCCGCCCGCCGCCTGCCCGGCACCGGCACCGGCACCACGGCCCCGGCCCCCACCCCCGCACCCCCC
>NZ_BAAALD010000149.1:0-12103 GCF_039528095.1 Kitasatospora arboriphila | reverse complement strand
CCGCGCGCGGGGGCGCCCGCCGGCCCGCCGGGCCTGCGCACCCTGGTGATCGGCGGTGGCGCCGCGGGGTCGGCGCTGGTCCGCGACCTGATCCGGACCCCGGAGTTCGGCCTCGCCCCGGTCGGCGTCCTCGACGACGACCCCGCCAAGGCGGGCACGGCCGTGGACGGCGTTCCGGTGCTGGGCCCGCTGGCCGGACTGACGCCGCTGGCGGTGGCGCACGGCGCGCAGGTGGTGGTGCTGGCGATCCCGGGGCTGCCGCACCAGCAGGTACGGGCGCTGGCGACGGCGGCGGCCGCGGCCGGGGCGGCCGTCCGCTACCTGCCGTCCTTCCTGTCGGCGCTCCGCCGCGAGGTGGTCGGCTCGGACCTGCGCAGCCTGGACGTCAACAAGCTGATCGGCCGGCACGAGGTGCACGTGGTCTCGCCGGACGTCCGGGCGGTGATCGAGGGCCGCCGGGTGCTGGTGACGGGCGCGGGCGGGTCGATCGGCAGCGAGCTCTGCCGCCAGGTGCACGCCTTCAACCCGTCCGAGCTGTACATGCTCGACCACGACGAGTCCAACCTGCACCGGCTCCAGCTGGAGATCTGGGGCGAGGCGCTGCTCACCGACGACTCGCTGGTGATCGCGGACATCCGGGACCGGCCGCGGATCCAGCAGATCTTCCGCGACCTGCGCCCGGAGGTCGTGTTCCACGCGGCGGCGCACAAGCACCTGCCGCTGCTGGAGCGGCACCCGAGCGAGGCGGTGAAGTCCAACGTCCTCGGCACCGACCACCTGGTGGAGGCGGCGCTGGCCACCGGCGTGGAACGGTTCGTGCTGATCTCCACGGACAAGGCGGCCGATCCGACCTCCGTGCTCGGCGCGAGCAAGCGGCTGGCCGAGCTGATCGTCCGGGCGAACGCCCGGGACGCCCGGAACCTGGGCACCGGGGTGTTCTCGGCCGTCCGGTTCGGCAACGTGCTGGGCTCGCGCGGCTCGCTGCTGTCGGTGCTGGAGGAGCAGCTGCGCAGCGGCGGCCCGGTGACCGTCACCCATCCCGACGTGACCCGCTTCTTCATGACCATCGAGGAGGCCGTCGGCCTGGTGCTGGAGGCCGGCCGGATGGCGGAGGGCGGCGAGGTCTTCGTGCTCGACATGGGCGAGCCGGTGCGGATTGTCGACCTGGTGCACAACTTCGCCCGGCAGGTGCAGCTCGGCGCGGAGGACGTGGAGATCCGCTACACCGGCCTGCGGGCGGGCGAGAAGCTCAACGAGGCGCTGTTCTCGGAGGGCGAGGAGCGGCTGCCGACCGAGCACGGCCGGATCTTCGCGACGGTGGTCGGCGACGGCGGCCCGGAGGACCTGGCCGGCGGCCTGACCGGGCTGTACGCGGCGGCGAAGGTTAACGCGGACGCCGAGGTGCGCGACCGGCTGGCGGAGCTGCTGCCGGGCTACCGGACGCCCGAGGCCGTCCCGGTGCCGGCCCTGGCCACCCCGTACCCGGACGGCTTCTGAGGCGCGGGCGGCCCCGGGAGGGCCGGCGACGGGGAGCGGTCAGCCGGCCTGGTCGAAGGGGGCGACCAGGCAGCGCAGCAGCGCGGCGAGCTCGCCCTGCTGGTCGGGGCTGAGCTGGGCGAGGAGTTCGCGCTCGTGCGCGAGCAGACCGGCGAGCGCCTGGTCGGCCTTGTCGCGGCCGTCGTCGGTGAGCCGGACGAGCACTCCGCGCCGGTCGTCCGGGTCGGGCAGCCGGCGGACGAGGTTCTTGCCGGTGAGCCGGTCGATCCGGTTGGTCATGGTGCCGGAGGTGACCAGGGTCTGGGTGAGCAGCTGGCCGGGGGAGAGCTGGTAGGGGGAACCGGCCCGGCGCAGCGCCGTCAGCACGTCGAACTCCCACGGCTCCAGGCCGTGCTCGGCGAACGCGGTGCGGCGGGCACGGTCCAGGTGCCGGGCGAGTCGGCTGACCCGGCTGAGCACCTCGAGCGGTTCCACGTCGAGGTCGGGGCGCTCTCGGCGCCATGCTGCGACCAGGCGGTCGACCTCGTCCTCCATGACGATCAGTGTATCGGGGGTTGTGTCGATGTGAAGTCTCTTGACATCGAGAGTTTTCACGCGCACCCTCTCGACTGGATATCTTGATGTCGAGATACTTGGGAGGCCGCCATGCCCGCCACCGCCTGGGACCCCGTGCAGTACCTCCGCTTCGCCGACGAACGCACCCGCCCGCTGCACGAACTCGTCGCCCGGATGCCCGCCCTGCCGGCCGCCCCCGTCGTCCTCGACCTCGGCTGCGGCCCCGGCAACTCCACCGCCGTCCTGCGCGAACGCTGGCCCGACGCCCACCTCACCGGCGTCGACAACTCCGCGGACATGCTCGCCACCGCCCGCACCGATGGCGAACCGCACGCCGCCTACCTCCTGGCCGACGCCCGCACCTGGGACCCGGCCGGCGCCGCCCCCGACGCGATCGTCTCCAACGCCACCCTGCAGTGGCTCAACCCCGACGGCGCCGACCGCGCCGACCACCTGTCCCTGGTCGCCCGCTGGGCGGCCGCCCTGCGGCCCGGCGGGGTGCTCGCCTTCCAGGTGCCCGGCAACTTCGACGCGCCCAGCCACACCCTGCTCGCCGGGCTCCGCGGCAGCGCCCGCTGGCGGGACGCCCTCGGCGAGGGCGCCGAACGGGCCGGCGTGCACGACAGCGCCGAGTACCTGCAGACCCTGCTCGGGGCCGACTGCACCGCGGACGTCTGGGAGACCACCTACCTGACCCTGCTCGCCGGCCCCGACCCGGTGCTGCAGTGGGTCAAGGGCACCGCCCTGCGGCCCGTCCTCTCCCGGCTCACCGACCCGGCCGACCGGGAGGAGTTCCTCGCCGCCTACGGCGCCCTCCTGCGCGAGGCCTACCCGGCCGGGGAGCACGGCACCGTCTTCCCCTTCCGCCGCATCTTCGCCGTCGCGCAACGCCGGTAGGGGATCACTGCAGGGGCGCGTGGGGGGCTGAGGCGGCCCCTACTTGTGGAAGTGGTGGTGGCCCGGCATGGCCGGGTGGCGGCCGAGGAGGACGACGCCGCCCACCACCGCCAGCAGCCCTACCACCTGGAAGGCCACCGCGACCGGGGTCACCCGCAGGCGGTCGCCGAGGAAGCCGACCGCGCAGGCGATCCCGGTCAGCGGCTGGGCCGCGGTCAGCGCGGGCAGCGACATCCGCAGCGGTGCCGCCTCGAAGGCCGACTGCACCAGCAGCAGGCCGACCACGCCGATCACCACCACCGCGTACGGCTGCCAGCTGTGCACCACCGCGCCGATGCCGTGCTCGTCCAGCCGCTCGGTGGTCATCCGGGTCAGGGCGTCCTGCAGCCCGTAGAGCAGTCCCGCGGCGAGCGCGAGCAGGGTGGCCTCCTCGAAGAGCGGCATGTGCTTGGCGACGAGCACCAGCAGCACGGCCAGCCCCGAGACGATGCCGACCACCAGCCAGAAGCGCAGGTGGCCGGCCTCGGTGCCGCCGCCCTGCGGACGGCCCGCCACGATGAAGGAGGTCACCCCCAGGGCGATCAGCGCCACCCCGGCCCAGCCGGAGCGGCCCAGCCGTGTCCCGGTGAGCCTGCGGGCCATCAGCATGGCGAACACCAGGTTGGTGGCGAGCAGCGGCTCGACGAGTGCCACCTCGCCCTGGCTCAGCGCGACCGCGCTGAGCACCAGGCCGGCGATCATGAAGCCGAGGCCGATCAGCCAGTCCGGCATCCTCGCCAGGTCGAGGAGCAACCGCCAGTGCAGCAGGTCGCTCTTGGGGGCACGCTGGGCGGCGTGCTGCTGCAGCACGAAGCCCAGGCCCAGGCAGCAGGCCGCCCCCACTGCCAGAATGAAGACCGCCACGCGACCACCTCGGTGCCGTCACACCCGTCGTTCGCCCACCAGCTTCGGATGCCGCTCCAGGCCCTCCAGGCCGTGCCACGCCAGATTCACCAGATGGGCGGCCACTTCGGCCTTCTGCGGCTTGCGCACCTCCAGCCACCACTGGCCGGTGAGCGCGACCATTCCGACCAGCATCTGCGAGTACATCGGTGCCAGCCGGGGGTCGAATCCCCGGGACTTGAACTCCAGTCCCAGGATGTCCTCGACCTGGGTGGCGATGTCACTGATCAGCGAGGCGAAGCTGCCGGTCGACTGCGCGACCGGCGAGTCCCGGACGAGGATCTTGAAACCGTCGGTCGAGGTGTCGATGTAGTCCATCAGCGCGAAGGCCGCCTGCTCCAGCAGCTCGCGGGAGTGCCCGCCGGTCAGCGCCCCGGTCACCATGTCCAGCAGCAGCTGCATCTCCCGGTCGACCACGACGGCGTACAGCCCCTCCTTGCCGCCGAAGTGCTCGTAGACGACGGGCTTGGAGACCCCGGCGCGCTCGGCGATCTCCTCGACCGAGGTGCCGTCGTAGCCGCGCTCCGCGAAGACCGACCGGCCGATCTCCAGCAGCTGCTCGCGCCGCTGCTTGCCGGTCATCCGGACCCGGCCGCCCGCCCGGCCGCCGCGCGCGGCCGGTGCGGAGCGGGTGCGGCCCACCGCGGCGCCGTCCCCGCCGGTCGCGTGCTGATGGCCGTCCGCGGTGTCTGCGTTGCTCCCGTTCACCCCTACATCATGCTGCAGCGGGCGGGTCATACGGCGCGGCGGGCGTCGATCCGCTCGGCCCCCGGCCAGCGGACGTCGGTCGCCCAGCCCGCACGCTCGAACCAGCGGATCAGGCGGGCCGAGGAGTCGACCTGGCCGCGCAGCACACCGTGCCGGGCGCTGGTCGGGTCGGCGTGGTGCAGGTTGTGCCAGGACTCGCCGCAGGAGAGCACCGCCAGCCACCAGACGTTGCCGGACCGGTCGCGGGACTTGAACGGCCGCTCGCCGACGGCGTGGCAGATCGAGTTGATCGACCAGGTCACGTGGTGCAGCAGGGCGATCCGTACCAGCGAACCCCAGAAGAAGGCGGACAGCGCCCCCTGCCACGACATCGCGACCAGTCCGCCGACCACCGGCGGGATCAGCAGCGACAGGGCCGTCCAGAGCCAGAACAGCCGGGAGACCCGCCGTATGGCCGGGTCGGCGATCAGGTCCGGGGCGTACTTGTGCTGCGGGGTCTGCTCCTCGTCGAAGAGCCAGCCCATGTGCGCCCAGAACAGGCCCTTCACCAGGGCCGGCACGCTCTCGCCGTACCGCCACGGGGAGTGCGGGTCGCCCTCCTTGTCGCTGAACCGGTGGTGCTTGCGGTGGTCGGCCACCCAGCGCACCAGCGGCCCCTCCACGGCGAGGCTGCCGGCCACCGCCATGGCGATGCGCAGCGGGCGGGCGGCCTTGAAGGAGCCGTGCGTGAAGTAGCGGTGGTAGCCGACGGTGATGCCGTGGCAGGACACGAAGTACATGACGGTCGCGATCGCGACGTCCGTCCAGCCGAGGCCCCACCCCCAGGCCACCGGGACGGCGGCCAGCAGGGCCAGGAAGGGGACGGCGATGAACAGGCCCAGGGTGATCCGCTCGGCCATTCCCTGTTTCTCCCCGCCGAGGGTCGCGGAGACCTGGGCGGGTGGCTTCTGCGCCGCCATGGTGGGTGCTGCACCGGCCTGCATGGTCATGGGGGCGTCCTCGGGAGGGAGCGGAACCTACGTAGGCGTAACCTACGGCATCGTAGGTTCCCGGGCATCCGATGGGAAGACGTGTCGCACCGGCGGGACTCCGGAGGGTGGTGGATGCAGAGCGGCGCACCCCGTACTCTTAGCCCTGCATTGCCCGCCGACGTCCGTCGGCGCGTCACCCGTGCACGGCATCCGTCCCGGATCGTCTAAGGGCAGGACAGCTGGTTTTGGTCCAGCTTATGGGGGTTCGAATCCTCCTCCGGGAGCTCCGCACACAGCCCCGACCGTCCGGCAGGCGCGCCCGACCCTCCCTCAGAACAACCGAGGAGCCCTCCGCGTGACTGCCAAGAAGACCGCTGCCGTGATCGTGCTCGCCGCCGGCGGCGGCACCCGGATGAAGTCCAACCGGCTGCCGAAGGTGCTGCACGAGATCTGCGGCCGGTCCCTCGTCGGCCACGCCGTCGCCGCCGCCCAGGAGCTGGAGCCCGAGCACCTCGTCGTGGTCGTCGGCCACCTGCGCGAGCTCGTCGCCGCCCACCTGGAGCAGCACTACGCGGGCGTGCGCACCGCCGTCCAGGAGCAGCAGAACGGCACCGGCCACGCCGTCCGCACCGCCCTCGACGCGCTGACCGCCGACGGCACCGCCCTCGACGGCACCGTGCTCGTCACCACCGGCGACGCCCCGCTGCTCACCGGCGCCACCCTGCGGGCCCTCGCCGAGGCGCACGCCGAGCAGGGCAACGGCGTCACCGTGCTGACCGCCGTGGTGCCGGACGCGAACGGCTACGGCCGGATCCTGCGCGACGACCACGGCGCGGTCGCCGCGATTGTCGAGCACAAGGACGCCACCGACGAGCAGCGCGCCGTCTCCGAGATCAACTCCGGTGTGTTCGCCTTCGACGCGAAGCTGCTCGCCGAGGCGCTCGGCCGGCTCACCACCGACAACGTCCAGGGCGAGGAGTACCTCACCGACACCCTGGAGATCCTGCGCACCGGCGGCCACCGGGTCGGCGCCGTGGTCGCCGACGACTTCCGCGACATCCTCGGCATCAACGACCGGGTGCAGCTCGCCGAGGCCCGCCGGATGCTCAACGACCGGCTGCTGGAGCAGGCCATGCGGGCCGGCGTCACCGTCGTCGACCCGGCCACCACCTGGTTCGACGTCCAGGTGAGCTACGAGCCGGACGCGGTCGTGCTGCCCGGCACCCAGCTGCAGGGCGCCACCCACCTGGGCGAGGGCTGCACCGTGGGCCCGAACTCCACCGTGACCGACAGCACCATCGGCGCCGGCGCCACTGTGAGCAACGCCACGGTGATCGAGGCCGAGGTCGGCGAGTCCGCCTCGGTGGGCCCCTACGCCTACCTCCGCCCGGGCGCCAAGCTCGCCCGCAAGGCCAAGGCCGGCACCTACGTCGAGATCAAGAACTCCGAGCTCGGCGAGGGCGCCAAGGTGCCGCACCTCTCGTACATCGGCGACGCGACGATCGGCGAGGGCAGCAACGTCGGCGCGGCCTCCGTCACCGTCAACTACGACGGCGTCAACAAGCACCGCACCGTGATCGGGGCGCACTGCCGCACCGGCTCGGACAACATGTTCATCGCCCCGGTGACCGTCGGCGACGGCGCCTACACGGCGGCCGGCTCGGTGATCTACCAGGACGTCCCGGCCGGTTCGCTGGGCGTCGCCCGGGCGCAGCAGCGGAACATCGCCGGCTGGGTCGCCCGCAAGCGCCCCGGCACGGCCGCCGCCGAGGCCGCCGCCAAGGCCGAGGCGTCCGGGACGCCCGAGGCCTGAGCGGCTGCGGGGGATCTTGGGAAACGGTCCCGGGGCGGACGGTTCCCTGCGCACCGCGTAACCTGGAGTACATACGTGCGCCACTGGGCTGACCGTACTCGTCCCGGCGTACTCCAAATCCCCTGCCGACCGACGTCCCCGAGCGCTGCTGCCCGGGTGCGCCGTGGCGGGTCCATGTGCGGCAGCAACGCGAGGAGACGGTGCAGTGAGCGGGATCACGACGTCGGGTGAGAAGAAGCTCAAGCTCTTCTCCGGCCGTGCCCACCCCGAGCTTGCGGAGGAGGTGGCCCGGGCACTCGACACCGAACTGGTTCCCACCAAGGCCCTGGACTTCGCGAACGGTGAGATCTACGTCCGCTTCCTGGAGTCGGCCCGCGGCGCGGACTGCTTCGTGATCCAGAGCCACACGGCTCCGATCAACCAGTGGATCATGGAACAGCTGATCATGATCGACGCGCTGAAGCGGGCCTCGGCGCACAGCATCACGGCGATCCTGCCGTTCTACGGCTACGCCCGGCAGGACAAGAAGCACCTCGGCCGCGAGCCCATCTCGGCCCGCCTGGTCGCCGACCTGCTCCGCCAGGCCGGCGCCGACCGCCTGATGGCCGTGGACCTGCACACCGCGCAGATCCAGGGCTTCTTCGACGGCCCGGTGGACCACCTGTTCGCGCTGCCGATGCTGGCCGACTACGTGGGCGAGCGGGTCGACCGCTCCAAGCTCACCATCGTCTCGCCGGACGCCGGCCGGGTGAAGGTCGCGGACCAGTGGTGCGACCGCCTGGACGCCCCGCTGGCGATCATCCACAAGCGCCGCGACATGACGCAGGCCAACACGATCCTGTCCGCCGAGGTCGTCGGCGACGTCAAGGGCCGGGTCTGCGTCCTGGTCGACGACATGATCGACACCGCCGGCACCATCTGCGCCGCCGCCGACGCGCTCTACGACAACGGCGCCGCCGACGTGATCGTCGCGGCCACCCACGGCGTGCTCTCCGGCCCCGCCGCGGACCGCCTGAAGAACTCCCGCGTCAGCGAGTTCGTCTTCACCAACACCCTGCCCACCCCGCAGCAGCTGCAGCTGGACAAGGTGACCACCCTCTCGATCGCCCCCTCGATCGCCGCCGCGATCAAGGAGGTCTTCGAGGACGGCTCGGTGACCAGCCTCTTCGAGGGCGTGCACTGACCGTCCGCCCCGGACGTCCGGCCCCCGCACGCCACGCGTGCGGGGGCCGATTTCACGTTGACGCCACCACCGGTTAGACTCGTGGAACTGCTCGGCGAGGGATGCCGTGTGCCCGTACGGGTACCGCAACCGTGATCGACGCGCTGCTTCCAGTAGTCGTCCGCCGCCGAGCGACCCCCAAGGAACTTGAGGGTGTGGCCCGGCGGTTTTTGTCGTTCCTGCACCCGCGCCAGTCTTTCTCCCGAGGAGTGCAGTCGTGTCCGAGATCCGCCTTGCCGCCGAGACCCGCACCGAGTTCGGCAAGGGTGCCGCCCGTCGCGCCCGCCGCGCCGGCTTCGTCCCCGGTGTCGTCTACGGCCACGGCCACGCGCCGGTCCACCTGAACCTGCCCGGCCACGACCTGATGATGGCCCTCAAGACCCCGAACGCCCTGCTGGTCGTCCCGATCGAGGGCAAGGACGAGTACGTCCTGCCGAAGGCCGTCCAGCGCGAGGCCATCAAGCGCAGCATCGAGCACGTCGACCTGCTCCTCGTGAAGCGCGGCGAGAAGGTCACCGTCGAGATCCCGGTCCACACCGAGGGCGAGCTGGCCCCCGGCGGCAACCTGATCGAGAACGTGCTGAACGCCCTCCCGATCGAGGCCGAGGCCACCCACCTGCCCGAGTCGGTCACCGTCTCCGTCGAGGGCCTGGAGGCCGGCGCCTCCATCACCGCCGGTGACATCGTCCTGCCGAAGGGCACGACCCTGGCCGTCGAGGCCGACGCCGTCGTGCTGCAGGTCATCGGCGCCCAGGCCCCCGAGGCCACCGAGGAGGAGGCCGCCGAGGGCGAGGCCGTCGAGGCCTGATCCCCGCCGGATCCGCTTCCGCCGCCCCCGGCCGTTCCTGACCCCAGGAGCGGCCGGGGGCGGCGGCGTTCCCGGGCCCGGCCGCCGCTCAGCCGTGCCCCGGCAGCAGCCGCAGCCGCAGCCGGACCTCCTGCGGCACCGGCTTCAGCGCCTCCCGCAGCGTCAGCCCGGAGACCCGCGGCAGCCGCCCGGCCAGCCAGTCGCAGACCTCCTCCGGGTGGTGCCTGGCACCCTCGCGCAGCAACCAGCCCAGCGCCTTGCGCACGAAGAACCGGGGATCCGTCAGCAACGGGTCCGCGAGCGCCCCGAACTCCCCGAAGAAGAGCGGGAACCGCTCCGGCGAGCGGAGCGCCGGGAGGTGGCCCAGCACCCCGCCCCGGCGCACCCACAGCTCGTCCCGGCGGCTCCAGCGCAGCAGCACCTCCGCCGTCCCCGGGTACCGCAGCAGCAGCGGACCGGCCGCCTTCGGCGCGATCACGTCGACGTGCGCCCAGGTGTCGCACTGCTCCAGCATCCGCTCCAGCAGCGCCAGATCGGCCGGCACCAGCATCCGTTCGCGCGCCTCCAGCAGGAACCCGGCGCAGCTGCGCGACTCGTGCACCGGCCGCGCCCACAACTCCTCGACCAGCGCCAGCACCGCCGCCCGGTCCAGCCCCGGGTGGCGCCGGAGCAGACCGCGCACCGCGGCGCGCATCCCCGGCACCGGGACCCCGAGATGGCGCAGCGAACTCTTCAGGTACGCCTTCTCCTGCTCGGCGCGGCCGGGCACCACGGAGCCCTGCAGCTCCGCGTCGAGCTCGGCGGCCAGTGCGGCGGTCGGTGCGGTCACGGGCGGTCCTCCGGTCCGGCGGCGGTCGTCGTCACGACGGTACGCCGCCCCGCGCCGCCGCCGCGGACGCCCCTGCCACGGCCGGGCGCGGCGCCGCTGCGGATAATGGACCCGCAGGAACGAGGCGAGCGGAGATCGGTGATGAGCGCGGTGGCGGACGAGTACACGGGACCCTGGCTGGTCGTGGGCCTGGGCAACCCCGGCGAGGGCTACGCCCGCAACCGGCACAACATCGGCTTCATGGTGGCGGACCTGCTCGCGGAGCGGATGGGCGCGAAGTTCAAGGCGCACAAGAGCCGCGCCCAGGTCGCCGAGGGCCGGCTGGCCGGCCGGCGCGTGGTGCTGGCCAAGCCGATGACGTTCATGAACCTCTCCGGCGGGCCGACCACGGCGCTGCGCGACTTCTACAAGGTCCCCAACGGGGCGATCGTCGCCATCCACGACGAGCTGGACATCGACTACGCCGCCCTGCGGCTGAAGTGCGGCGGCGGCGACAACGGCCACAACGGGCTGAAGTCCATCACCAAGTCGCTCGGCGCCGACTACCACCGGATCCGCTGCGGCATCGGCCGCCCGCCGGGCCGGATGGAGGTCGCGGACTTCGTGCTGAAGGACTTCTCCTCCGCCGAGCGCAAGGACCTCGACTGGTTCGTGGACCGGTCGGCGGACGCCGTGGAGGCGCTGCTCTCCGAGGGGCTGGAGCGGGCCCAGGGCACCTACAACTCCTGACACGCGCCCACCGGACGGCACCCGCGGAGGGCTCCCGGGAGCGGTTCGTGAGGATTCGGCGCCGTACACAACGGTCCTGCAACGCTTGGCCGCTGGGACCTGAATCCCGGTCAGATCGAACCGTTCCATCGGATACGGTCTGACCCGTACGAAGGGGTTGAGGGGCTCGATCTGGGGGTAAGGGACGTGATTCGCTCCTACCGGGCGGCGCGGATGGTCGGCGGCGCGGCATTGTGCCTGGCAGCCACCGGGATCGCCGCCCCGGCCGCGGAAGCCGCCGGTGCGACGGCGGGCCCGGAGCCGTCCCCCGAGCCGGCCGCGGCCCAGATGGTGCCGCCGGTCAGCGGCTCGGTCGGCGGCTCGGCCGGACTCTACGCGGTGGCCGGCGGACTGGTCGTGGTGGCGGGCGGAGCGGCGACCTGGGTGCGCCGCCGCCGGGCCGACCGCGAGAGCTGACCGCCGCAGGCACAGGGCCGACCCCGCCGGGGTCGGCCCCTCGCGTTCCCGGCGGAAGATTTCCTCCCGGTCTGTCGTCCGTTCCGGCCCGCCGGTGCGTCAGGTGGGCATGACGATGAAGGGTGACCCGTTCGACGCCTTCGTCGGAGCGCGGTACCAGGCGCTGCTCCGCGCGGCGTTCCTGATCACCGGCGACCTCCACGACGCCCGGGACCTGCTGCACGACGCCCTCGCCCGGGTGTACGTCCGGCGCCGGTCGATCCGCGAGGAGTCGGCGACCGAGGCCTACGTGCGCCGCACCATGGTGCGCACGCACGTCTCCCGCTGGCGGCGCACCAGGCGCGAGGTCCTCACCGACCGCCTGCCGGACGTCGCCGGCCCCGAGACGACGGCGGGGGACGAGCAACTGGCCGCGGCCCTGCGCGCGCTGCCGGCGCGGCAGCGCGCCGCGGTCGTGCTCCGCTACTGGGCCGACCTGCCGGTCTCCGCGGTGGCCGAGGAGATGGGCTGCACGCTCGCGACGGCGAAGACACATCTCGGACGGGCGATGACCACGCTCCGGCGCGACCTCGCGCCCGAGCGGGAGGTGAGCCGACATGGATGACGAGGAATTCGGACGCGCACTGGCCGGCCGCCTGGAGGCGGCCGCGGACGCCCGGGTCGGCGCGGCGGAGGT
>NZ_BAAALD010000148.1:11307-12325 GCF_039528095.1 Kitasatospora arboriphila | reverse complement strand
GGTCGAAGGCCCCTCGCGGAAGCGGGGGGCCTTCGGCGTTCCCGGGGCCGCTCCAGGGGCGCGGGGGTGTTCACTTCGAGGACACGTGGGTGGTCACTTCAGGGGCGCGCGGGGGCACCTGGTCGGCTGCCCGGCTGCCCCGTGAAGACGGATCCCTAGGCGCCGGGGGCTACCAGGGTGCGGTGGAGGTCTTCGGTGGCGGCGCCGGGGCCGAGGGTGCGGGCGGCGAGCCAGGCGGCCGCTCCGGCGGTGCTGCCCGCGGTGCGGACCTCTGCGGCGGGCCAGCGTGCCACCACGCCCGCCCGGACGGCGTCCGCCAAGGGGGTGTCCGGGCCGAGCACCCCGCCGGCCAGTACCACCGGCCGGGCCGACCCGGCCGGGCGGACGGTCTCCAGGGTGGCCAGCAGATGGCCGGCGGCCTCGTCGACCAGCCGCTGCGCCTCGTCCTCGCCGGCGGTGGCCGCGTCCAGCACCAGCGGGGCGAGCCGGGCCAGCCGGACGGGCGGTTCGCCGTACACCGCGCCGAGCAGGGCGGCCCGCAGGCCGTCCCCGGCGGAGCGGCCGGTGAGTTCCTCGGCGGCGGGCCGCCGCGGGGCGGGGGAGCGGCAGGACGGCGTCGGCGGCGGCGAGCGCGAGGCGGACGGCCTCCCGGCCGAGCCACTGGCCGGAGCCGAGGTCGCCGAGCAGCCAGCCGTGGCCGTCGGCGAGCCGGACGGGCGTGTGGTCGCGCACCTCGGCGGCGACCGCGCCGGTGCCGCCGATCAGCACGGTGCCGTCCGGACTGCCGGTGCCGGCGGTGTAGGCGAGCGCGAGGTCGCTGGTGGTGCGGGGGGTGACGGAGAGTCCGACCTCGGGCCAGAGCCCGTCGAGTCCGGGTTCGGCGACCAGGGCGCCGGCCAGGCCGACCACGCCGGCCGCGACCTCGGAGGGGTCCAGGCCGGCGAGTGCGGCCCGCACGGTGGGGCCGCCCGGCCGGGGGGGGGGGGGGGGGGGGGGGGGGGGGGGGGGGGGGGGCGGA
>NZ_BAAALD010000148.1:0-11299 GCF_039528095.1 Kitasatospora arboriphila | reverse complement strand
GTCACCCACCGCCCGGGCGGCGGCGGCACGCCCGAGCGCGACCGGATTGGCGCCCTCGCCGCCGTCCCGGCCGAGCGCCCGGCCGTGCAGGTCGGCGACGACCGCCCGGCTGCCGGTGCCGCCGGCGTCGAGGCCGAGGACGAGCGGGCCGGTCATGGGCTCTCCCTGCTGGTGGTCGGGCTGCCCCCATGATCGGCCGCCGCCGCGGGGGCGTCAACGACACCGGGCCCCGGGCGGGAGGTCCGCCCGGGGCCCGGTGGGTGCGGGTCAGCCGAAGTAGGCGTCGAAGTTCTTGGAGAACTCCTGCCCGCCGAAGCGGTCCCAGTTGATCGACCAGGTCATCAGGCCGCGCAGGTTCGGCTGCGCCCCGCTGCGCGGGACGTAGCTGCCGCAGTTGACCGTCTTGGTGAGGCAGTCGAGGGCCTTGTCGACCTCGGCCGGGGCGACGTAGCCGTTGCCGGCGTTGGTGGTGGCGGGCATGCCGATGGCGACCTGCGAGGCGGCCAGCGGCGGGAACACGTTCGCCGTGTTGCCGGCCACCGGGAAGCCCTTGAGCAGCATGTCGGTCATCGCGACGTGGAAGTCCGCGCCGCCCATGGAGTGGTACTGGTTGTCCAGGCCCATGATGGAGCCGGAGTTGTAGTCCTGGACGTGCAGCAGGGTCAGGTCGTTGCGCATCGCGTGGATGACCGGCAGGTAGGCGCCGGCCCGCGGGTCCTGGCCGCCCCAGGGGCCGGAGCCGTAGTACTGGTAGCCGAGTTGGACGAAGAAGGTCTCCGGGGCCATGGTCAGCACGAAGCCGGAGCCGTACTTGGCCTTGAGCGTCTTCAGCGCCGAGATCAGGTTGACCACCACCGGGGTGGTGGGGTTCTTGAAGTCGGTGTCGCCGGTGTTGAGGGAGAGCGAGTGGCCCTCGAAGTCGATGTCGAGGCCGTCCAGCCCCCACTTGTCGATGATCGCGGAGACCGAGGAGACGAAGGCGTCGCGGGCGGCGGTGGTGGTGAGCTGGACCTGGCCGTTCTGGCCGCCGATCGAGATCAGCACCTTCTTGCCCTGGGCGCGCTTGGCGGCGATGGCCGCCTTGAAGTCGGCGTCGGACTCGACGGTCGGGCACTCGGTGGCCGGGCAGCGGTTGAAGCGGATGTCGCCGGAGGTCACCGAGGTGGGCTCGCCGAAGGACAGGTTGATGACGTCCCAGGAGGCCGGGACGTCGGCCATCCGGGTGTAGCCGGCGCCGTTGGCGAAGCTCGCGTGCAGGTAGCCGACCAGCGCGTGCGCGGGCAGCCCGCCGCCGGGCGGCTGGGTGGTCGGCGGCTGCGAGGTCGGGGGCTGGCTGGTCGGCGGCTGCGAGGTGGGCGGCTGCGACGTGGGGGGCTGGCTGGTCGGGGGCTGGGAGGTCGGCGGCTGCGACGTGGGCGGCTGCGAGGGCGCGCCCGGGCCGTCCAGCGAGATGTCGTCGGCCCAGTAGGTGCCCTGGCCGTACCAGCCGTGGGTGAAGACGGTGGCGCTGGTCTGGCTCGCGCCGGTGGTGAAGCTGACGGTCAGCTTCTGGTACGCGCCGCCGGTGCCCGGCGTCCAGGTGGAGGCGCCGCCGTCGACGCCGAGGTACACGTAGGCGCCCTTGACCCAGGCGGAGAGCGTGTAGGCGGTGTTGGGGGCGACCGCGACGGTCTGCGTGCACTGGGCGTTGTCGCTCGCCGAGGCGGCCCCGGCGAGGGCGTAACTGCCGGTGTGGGACTGGCCGGTGACGACGCTGCCGGTGCCGCCGGTGCAGCTGAACGGGGCCAGCGAACCGCTCTCGAAGCCGCCGTTGGCCAGGAACTCGCCGGCGCTGGCGGAGTTGGCGAGGCCGACGGTCAGCGCGACGGCACCGGCCGCGGCGACCGTCCAGGCGGTGGCCGCGGCGAGCACGCGGCGGCCGGGCGGTGCGGCGTGGGAGGGTCTCGGGGTAGCGCGCATGTGGGGGATGCTCCTGCCGTGGGACAGCCGTGAGACATGGGGGTGTCCGGGCGCGGTGGGGGCCGGCCGGGCGTGCGGCAGCCGCGGCAGGGGACGCCGCATTGGACTGGACCACACTTGGACTAGACCACTGAAGCGGAATTCCCGCGGCCCTGTCAATGGAGTCGGCGCACCGTCAAGGCCCGCCGTCGCAGGCCGAGTAGGGCGGCGGGTTGCGCGGCCCCCGAGGCCGCCGAACCATGGAGAAGTGTCCGGATATCTCAGGTACCCCCACATTCGCGGTGATCTGCTCGCCTTCACCGCGGAGGACGACGTGTGGGTGGCGCCGCTGCACCCGGACGGCACCGTCGGACGCGCCTGGCGGGTGAGCTGCGACCGCGTCCGGGTCAGCAACCCCCGGCTCTCCCCCGACGGCCGCACCGCCGCCTGGACCAGCTGGCAGGCGCTCACCCCCGAGGTGTGGACGGCCCCGGTGGACGGCGGCGAGGCCGTCCGGCTCACCTTCTGGGGCAGCCACGACACCCGGGTCCGCGGTTGGCTGCCCAACAGCCAGGTCCTCGCCGTGACCTCGTACCACGAGCCGTTCGCCCACTACACCTGGGCGTACGCGCTGCCGCCGGACGGCGCGCCAGGCCGCCGGATGCCCTGGGGGCCGGTCAACGACGCCCAGGTCGGGCTGGAGCACACCGTGCTGCTGACCTCGGCCGCCCCGCACGGCCCGGCCTCCTGGAAGCGCTACCGCGGCGGCGCCACCGGCCGGCTCTGGCTCGACCACGGCGAGTTGCTGCCCGGCCACACCGGGCACCTCGCCTCACCGATGCCGGTCGGCGAACCGGACGACCCGCGGATCGCCTTCCTCTCCGACCACGAGGGCGTCGGCAACCTGTACTCCTGCCGCCCCGACGGTTCCGACCTGCGCCGGCACACCGACCACGCCTCCTACTACGCCCGCGAGGCGGCCTCCGACGGCACCCGGATCGTCTACCAGCACGCCGGCGACCTCTGGCTGCTGGACGGCCTGGACTCCCCCGCCCCGCGCCGCCTGGAGGTGCCGCTCGGCGGCTCCCGGGCCGGCCGGCGCCCCTACCAGGTGTCGGCGGCGCTGAACGTGAAGGACCTGGTCTGCGACCCGACCGGCCGGGCCGGGGTGGTCAACGTCCGCGGCAGCCTGTACTGGCTCACCCACCGCGAGGGCCCGGCCCGGGTGCTCGCCGACACCCCGGGGGTGCGCTCCCGGCTGCCGGTGCTGCCGGCATTCGGCGGCCACGTCGCCTGGGTCACCGACGCGGAGGGCGAGGACGCCGTGGAGATCGCCCCGCTGCCCTCGCGAGGCGGCGACGGCGGCCCGTCCCGCCGGATCGCCGCGGGCCGGATCGGGCACGTCCAGGAGCTGTCCGCCGCCCCCGACGGGCGCCATCTGGCGGTGGCCGCCT
Source organism: Kitasatospora arboriphila (assembly GCF_039528095.1). NCBI lineage: Bacteria > Bacillati > Actinomycetota > Actinomycetes > Kitasatosporales > Streptomycetaceae > Kitasatospora > Kitasatospora arboriphila. Next base: position 7,907 of record NZ_BAAALD010000148.1, on the reverse strand, counting down.
CCGACGGGCGGCTGCTGCTGGTCGCCACCGAGGACGGCGAGGTCCGCGAGGTGGCGTCCTCGCAGTACGGGCCGGTCAGCAGCCCCGCCTTCTCCCCCGACTCGCAGTGGCTCACCTGGTCGCAGCCGGTCGCCGGACGGTCGCTGCGGGCGATCCGGCTGACCCGGGTGGACGCCGCGGAGCGGATCGTGGACGTCACCGGCGGCCGGTTCGAGGACGAGCACCCCGTCTTCACCCGGGACGGCCGCTTCCTGGTCTTCCTGTCCTGGCGCGGCTTCGACCCGGTGCACGACGTGCACACCGGCGACATGTCCTTCCCGCTCGGCTGCCGCCCGTACCTCGTCCCGCTCTCCGCGGGCACCCCGTCCCCGTTCGCCGCCCCGGTGGAGGGCCGTCCCGCGGTCGGGCTGGACCCGGACGAGGCCACCGGCGACGGCACCGTCACCGTCGACCAGGACGGCCTCACCAAGCGGCTGGTGCCCTTCCCGGTCACCGCGTCCAAGTACTCGGCGACCGCGCCCGTCCGCGGCGGGGTGCTCTGGCTGCGCTGGCCGATCTCCGGCGCCCTCGGCCAGACCTTCGCCAGCCCCACCGACACCTCCGGCAAGCCCTCGCTGGAGTACTTCGACCTCGCCCACGGCAGCCGCTCGACCGTCGCCGACCAGCTGGACGGCTTCTCGGTCTCCGGCGACGGCGGCTCCGTGCTGGTGTACTCCGCCGGCGCGCTCAAGCTGCACCCGCTGCCGCTCGGCTCCCCGATCACCGTCGACCTGCGGCGGATCACCCACATCGTGCACCCCGCCGCGGAGTGGCGGCAGGCGTACCACGAGGCCGCCCGGATCGTCCGCGACCAGTTCTGGGACGAGGACATGTGCGGCCTGGACTGGCCCGAGCTGGTCGCCCAGTACGAGCCGCTGCTGGAGCGGATCGCCGGCCCCGACGACTTCGCCGACCTGCTGCGCGAGCTGCTCGGCGAACTCGGCACCTCGCACGCCTACGTCACGCCCTCGCGCCGCGGCGAGGGCCCGCAGCTGCTCCAGCAGCCGCTCGGCCTGCTCGGCGCCAACGCGCACCGCGACCCGGACGGCCGCTGGCTGGTCGACCGGATCCTGCCCGGGGAGTCCTCCGACCCGCGGGCCCGGGCACCGCTGGCCGGCTTCGGCCTCCAGGACGGCGACGAGCTGATCGCCGTCGACGGCCGCCCGCCGGACCCGGTCCGCGGCCCGGCCCCGCTGCTGGCCGGCACCGGCGGCACCACCGTCGAACTCACCCTGCGCTGCAAGGACTCCGGACGGATCCGGCGGATCGCCGTCACCCCGCTCACCGACGAACGGCCGATCCGCTACCAGGACTGGGTCGGCAAACGCCGCAAGCTGGTCCGCGAGTTCAGCGACGGCCGGTGCGGCTACCTGCACATCCCGGACCTCGGCGGCTCCGGCTGGGCCCAGTTCAACCGCGACCTGCGCAGCGAACTGGCCAAGCCCGCCGTGATCCTGGACGTCCGCGGCAACGCCGGCGGCAACGTCTCCGAACTGGTCCTGGAGAAGCTCAACCGCAGGGTGCTGGCCTGGGACTTCACCCGCGGACGGCACCCGGTGCGCTGGCCCAGGGACGCGCCGCGCGGCCCGCTGGTCGCCCTCGCCGACCACGCCACCAGCTCGGACGGCGACGTGATCATCGCCGCCATCAAGCTGCTCGGACTCGGCCCGGTGGTCGGCACCCGCACCTGGGGCGGCGTGGTCGGGATGACCGGCCGGCACGTGCTCGGCGACGGCACCCAGATCTCGGTGCCCAAGAACGCGTCCTGGTTCACCGAGGGCATCGGCTGGTCCGTGGAGAACCGCGGCGTCGAACCGGACGTGGAGGTGCTGCGCACCCCGCACAGCTGGGCCCGCGGGGAGCACACCGACCTGGCGGCCGCGGTGGAACTCGCCATGGAACTGCTGGCGGAGCAGCACGCGGCGGTGCCGCCGCCGGGGGACACGCCCCGGCCCGACCTGCGGCGCCCGCCGCTGCCGCCGCGCGCCTGACGGGCCGGGCGGAACCGCACGCCGAGGGGCCCGGCCGGCGGCCGGGCCCCTCGGCGTGCGGATCGGTGTTCGCGATCGGGTCCGTGGTCGGGTCGGTCAGTCCCAGGGATCGCCCTCGGCGGTCATGTCGGACGCGGCCCTGCGGTCCTCTTCCATCTGCTCCGCCCGGTGCTGGGCGTCCATGCGGCTCCTCTCGGCGGTGTCGCCGAAGGCGTCGGCGGCCTCGTCGTGCGCGAGCGCCGCGCGCCCGGCCGGGTCGCCCGACTCGTGCGCCTTGTGCCGGAACCTGTCGAAGATGCCCATGTCTTCCTCCTCGCGTGCAGTCCGACCCGGGCCTCCCTCACTGTCACACTACGCCGCGGGGCATGCCACCGGGGGCGCCCGCGCCGCGGGCGGCGGCGCGGGCGGGCGTCCCCCGTTCGGCTCAGCCGGAGACGCTGGCGGCGCCGGTCTCCAGGTGGCCGGTGAACCGCTGCGACCAGGTCGGGTCCGAGTCCACCGTCACCGTGAAGTCGTACCAGCCGTTGTTGTAGGCCACCGCGTTGAAGAAGTCCGAGGCGGTGCCGCCGGCCGGGACGGTGTACGTCCACGGACCGTCGTTGCGGTAGTTGGTGGAGGTGACGGTGAAGGTGACTGCCGCCGTGCCGGTGTTGGCGAAGGCGAACCAGAGCGCCAGCTTGCCGGTGGTCGGGACGTTCGCGTACGAGGCGGTGACCGAGACCAGCTTGCCGGGCTTGGTGGCGTCGCCCTTGAAGCGGCGCAGGAAGCGGTTCGGGCCGACCACGCTCAGGTCGTACGGGCCGCCGCCGAAGCCGGTGCCGCAGTTGAAGAAGTCGCTGGTGGAGCCGCCGCCGTCGACGGTGTACTGCCAGGGGCCGCCGCTGCGGTGGGCGTTGGCGTAGGCCGCGAGGTGCGCGGCGCCGGCGGCGCCCTGGTTGGCCATCGCGATCCAAACCTTCATCACGCCGCCGGAGCCGAACTCCAGGTGGTCGAGGTTGGCGTTGGGCTGGTAGGGCAGCGCGCGGGCAGGCCGGGTGCCGGGCTCCTGCTGGGGCAGCTTGTTGTCGACCGGCGCCGGGTTGGGCAGCGGACCGCAGGCGGCCAGGCCGATGGTGGCGTCGGTGTTGGGCAGCGCTGGCAGCCCGTACACCGGGTTGGCGAAGTCGAACATGCCGGTGAGGTCGCCGCAGACCTTGCGCCGCCAGGCGCTGATGTTGGGGCAGGTGGCGGGCCTGCCGATGGCCGCCGTCCACCTCTCCAGGAAGCGCAGCACCGAGGTGTGGTCGGAGACCTCGGAGCTGACCCAGCCGCCGCGGGTCCACGGGGATATCGCGATCAGCGGGACGCGGAAGCCGAGGCCGATGTTGGTGCCGTTGTAGAACTCGCCGGCCGTGCCGGCCGGAGCCGCCGGCGGCGGGACGTGGTCGAAGAAGCCGTCGTTCTCGTCGTAGTTGAGGAAGAGGACGGTGGAGTCGAAGACGTCCGGGTCCGCGTTGAGCGCGTCCATCACCATGTGGACGAAGTGCGCGCCGTCGGCCGGGGTGGCGTACGGGTGCTCGGAGGAGGCCTGGTCGGGGACGATCCAGGACACCTGCGGCAGGGTGCCGGCCACCACGTCGGCGCGGATCGCCGCGGCGATGTCGTCGGGCGTCCTCCCGGTCTTCTTCGGCACCGAGCCCATGCCCTTGACCGCGAGCGGGCTGCCCGCCGGGGCGGAGCTGAACCGGGTGAAGTAGGCGAGGGCGTTGTCTCCGTAGTTGTCGGCGGCGTTCTGGTAGACCTTCCAGCTCACGCCGGCCGCCTCCAGCGCCTCGGCGTAGGTCTGCCAGCGCAGGCCGGACTCGTCGCCGCCGTCGTAGGCCGGGCCGCCCGCGGTGCCGGCCGGGTCGATCTGGCCGGACCAGTGGTAGGTGCGGTTGGGGCCGGTGGCGCTCAGCACCGAGCAGAAGTAGGCGTCGTTGACCGTCCAGTTGTCGGCCAGCGCGTAGTGGAAGGGGATGTCGGCGCGGGTCAGGTAGCCCAGCGTGCGGACGTTGCCCTTGGCGGAGACCCAGGAGTCGAGCTTGCCGCCGTTCCACGCGTTGTGCTGGTCGGACCAGGCGTGCGACAGGTCGCCGTTGCACTGGGCGAGGCGCTCCGGGTCCGCGCCGCCCGCCGGCTTGGTGGCGCTGAACTGCCACGGGTACTGGCGGCCCAGCCCGTTCGGCTGGTTGAAGACGCTGTAGCCGCCGGCGATCTGGATGGCGCTGCGGTCGGCGAAGCCCCGCACGCCCTTCAGCATGCCGAAGTAGTGGTCGAAGCTGCGGTTCTCCTGCATGAGGATCACGATGTGCCGGGCGTCGGCGATCGTGCCGGTCGTGCTGAGGCCGGCCGCCGAGGCCCGGGTGGTGCCGCCCAGCGCGGTGGAGGCCACCGCGGCTCCCGCCGCGGCGCTCGCCGACAGCGCCATGAACTTCCTGCGACTCAGCTCAGCCATCGGGCCGCCGTCCCTTCGGTGATGATGTCCGGTGATGTTGTATGAACACGTTGCCGTGCCATCGGTCGCGGAGAATCGTCACGCAGGGCGGGGCGCCATGGCCATGCCCGGGAGCGAACTTTGACGGACTGTTCGCCGTCGCGTCGCCCGGCGACCGGACGGTGAACGGGGATAGCGTGGCGGGCATGCGCATCGTCATCGCCGGTGGACACGGACAGATCGCCCTGCACCTGGAGCAGCTGCTCGCCGACCGCGGGGACACCCCCGTCGGACTCGTCCGGCGCGCCGAGCATGCCGACGACCTGCGGCAGCGCGGCGCCGAACCGGTCGTCCTCGACCTGGAGGCCACGGACCCGAAGGCGCTCGCCGCCGTCCTGGACGGCGCCGACGCCGTGGTGTTCGCGGCCGGGGCCGGGCCGGGCAGCGGCGCCGCCCGCAAGGACACCGTCGACCGTGCGGGCGCCGCCCTGCTCGCCGACGCCGCTGAACTCGCACACGTCCGCCGGTACCTGATGATCTCCTCGATCGGCGCGGACGCCGCCGCCCCGGACGGCCCCGACCCGGTCTTCGGCGCCTACCTGCGCGCCAAGGGCGCCGCCGACGACGACCTGCGGCGGCGCACCGCACTGGACTGGACGGTGCTGCGGCCCGGCCCGCTCACCGACGCACCGCCCACCGGCCTCGTCCGGCTCGGCGACGCCGTCGGACGCGGCCCGGTGCCGCGGGCCGACGTCGCGGCGGTGCTGGCCGCCCTGCTCACCGAACCCGCACCGGCGGTCGGGCGGACGCTGGAGCTGATGGCGGGCGACCGGACGGTCGCCGAGGCGCTCGCCGCGTTCTAACCGGCCGGACCGGGCCGGTCAGTCCTTGCGGGTCAGCCCTTGCCGGTCAGCCCTTGCGGGTCAGTCCTTGACGGTGATGCCGAGAGCCTGGGCGAAGAGCGGGGCCAGCTCGAACAGCTGGCCGGTGTTCAGGACGGCGCCGGAGAGGCCGAGGTGGGCGTCGGGCAGGCCCAGCTTCGCCGCACCGCGCAGGTCCACCTTCTCCATCCGGGCACCGGCGAACCGGACCCCGTCCAGGGTGGAGCCCGGCACCGAGACCGAGGTCAGCTTCGCCTCGCCGAGGTCTACGTCGCGCAGCAGGCAGTCCTCGAAGACGACGTCCCGCAGCACGGCGCCGCGCAGGTTGACCGCCTCCAGCTTGCAGCCGCGCAGCACCACCCGGCGCAGCGCCGAGCCGTACCAGGAGATCCCGGCGAGCACCGAGCCGAGGAGCGTCGCGTCCTGCCACTCGCTCTCGGCGAGGTCGGCGCCGACCAGGCGGCAGCCCTGCAGCCAGACCTCGTTGAACCGGGCGGTGCGCAGACCGGTGCCGTCCAGCTCGACCCCGGTGAAGGCGCACTCCAGGAAGCCCGCGCCGAGCGCCCGGCCCTCGTACGTGCCGCCGTCGAAGTGCACGGTGTCGTAGCGCTCGTCGCCGTACAACCGGCCGGCGTGCGGGCTCAGCAGCTCGGCGTAGGGGAGGTCGGCGAGCTGCTCGGGAACGGCTGGCATGGCGGGGCCGATCTGTGCGGGGACGGACTGCTGCCGTCATCCTGGCAGCCGCCACCGACGACCCGCGGCCCGCCTGCGGGCGGTGGCGGCGCGGCGGGTCTCAAGCGGCGCGGCGGTTCAGGCGGCGGGCGCGCAGGACGATGCCGGCGGCCACCGTGGCGGCGGCGACCAGGCCGGCCGCGAGGACGGCGTCCCGGCCGAGCGCGGTGCAGGCCAGCACGGCGACCGCGGCGGCCGGCAGCACCGCCTGTTCGGCGCCCTGCTTGAAGTGCCGGGACTGCAGCAGCCAGACGGTGAACAGGTAGAGCGCGGCCGGCACGGTCACCGCCGCGGCGGCGGCCACCGCCCCGATGTGCGCCTGGTGGACGGAGAACTCCACCGTCACCTCCAGGCCCGCGCCGATCGCGGCCGCCGAGCCGAGCACCAGGTAGTGCCCGTAGCCCCAGAGGAAGGCCTGCCGGTTGGAGCGGAGCCGGCCGTGGACGGGTTCGGCGAAGTAGATCCACCAGGCGGCGAAGCAGAGCAGCACGCCGCCGGCGGCGATCGGCAGGAGGTCGCCGATCGCCTCGTGCTCGTCCAGGGCGGTCTGCACGGCGAGGGTGGCGGCGGCCACCGTCTCGCCGAGCACGATCAGGGTGAACAGGCCGTACCGCTCGGCGATGTGGTGCGGGTGCCAGGTGGTCTGCGCGCTGCGCTCGGCCAGCACCGGCACCGCCAGCTCGGCCAGGATGCCGAGCGGGATGACGTACGGGTAGGCGGCGTGCGGGACGAGCAGGATCAGCCCCCAGCCGATCTGGCAGAGGGTGATGCCGAGGGCGTAGCGCAGGGCGACGGTGCGGGCCGCCCCGGTCTCGCAGGCGGCGGCGCGCAGCCACTGGGTGACCATGGCGAAGCGCATCAGCACGTAGCCGACCACCGAGAGCACCAGGTCCTGGTCCTGGAACATCCGGGGCACGCCGGCCGCGAGCACCAGCACGCCGGTGATCTGCACCAGGGTGGTGAGGCGGTACGGGACGTCGTCGACGTCGTACGCGGAGGCGAACCAGGTGAAGTTCACCCACGCCCACCAGATCGCGAAGAACACGAACAGGTAGCGCGGGACGCCGGTGGCGGCGTGGCCCTCGGCGAGGGCGTGCGCGAGCTGCACCCCGGCCTGGGCGACGGCGACCACGAAGCAGAGGTCGAAGAAGAGCTCCAGCGGGGTGGCCGTGCGGTGCGGTTCGCTGCGCGAGCGCGGGGCCATCCGCCGCACCGGACGGGCGTGCTGGAGGTGGGCGGGGGTGCCGGCCGCCGCGGTCGGCGGCAGGTCCGCTTCGCTGGTCATGGTGCCGCCTTCGGGGAGTTCGGACCGGGCTCTGCCCCCGTGATCCTGGCATTCCCGCAGGCCGTGCGCACGCATCCGGGGCGACGGTGCCGCCGGCCGGTCCGCCGTCAACCCCCGGCTGACGGCGGAGTGCGCGAACCGGGTGACAGGACGGCACGGCGCGGCGTGTGCCCGTGGAGGTGTCCCGTCCCCTCCTGGTTCGCCCGCTAGATTCCCTGGCGACTGGAACGACGACATGGGCGGTCTGCGGGCAACGCGGAAGGTCAAGGCGGAGGTCGGTACACGGGGGCGGTCTCTCCGCACGGCCCCGCGCGCCGCGCCCGCCTCGTGATCACCGCGCTGCCTGCCGGCGCGCGGTCGCCGCTGCACGGTCGTCGTCGGGTGGCCGTCAGGGCGGCCGGCCGCGACACCTGGTGACCGGACCGTCACGATTTCCGTTCCGCCCGCCGCGGCGTGTAGTGTTCCGCAGGTCAGCAGGCGCCGCTAGCTCAGTTGGTTAGAGCAGCTGACTCTTAATCAGCGGG
>NZ_BAAALD010000147.1:0-12662 GCF_039528095.1 Kitasatospora arboriphila | reverse complement strand
CGCCGCCGCCCGGGCGCCGCCGCTTCGTCGCCGCCGTCCGCTGCCCTGCCGCGCCGGCCTCCCGCGCCGCCTTGCCGCGCCCCGCGGACCCTCCCCGCCGTGCCGGTGACGCACCCCGCCCCGCGTGCCGCTCCGCCGTGCGCCCGGCGTGATCCACTGCTGCAACTCGGGTCACACGCCGCACAACCGGTGGCACGATGTCTCCTGCGGCGCACCGCCCTTCCGGACACCCCGTGCGCCCGACCCCTCGTCAGGCGGAGGCGCGATGCGGTGGCTCACCGGCTGGAGCGGAGAGCCCCACGGCGCGGGCGGCCCCTCCCCGAACGGCGTCCGCCCGCTGGCCGGCGCCGTGCTGTGGACCGGCCCCAACCCGCTCTGGGCGGTCGGCGACTGGCGGCCCGACGAGATCCGGCTCGTCAGCCTGCGCCCCGGCGCCGACCCCGTCGTCACCTCCGGCCCGCCCCGCCCCGGCCACCCCGAACCCGAGGACACCCCCGCGACCACCCGGCTCGCCGTCCTCGGGCGGTGCGGCGCCACCGACGCCGAACTCGCCGCCGGCCTCGCCGCCGCCCGCGGCGGCGCCGTCCGCCACCTCACCCGCTGGCCCGGCAGCTACACCGCCGTCCTGCGCAGCGGCACCCGCTCCACCGTGCTGCTCACCGACCTCGCCGGTGCCCAGCCCGTCTTCCACACCCCCTGGCGCGGCGGCACCGCCTACGCCACCGCCGCCCTCCCGCTCGCCGACCTGATCGGCGCCCCGGTCGACACCGGCCACCTCGCCGCCCTGCTCGCCTGCCCCGAGTCCCCCGAGGCGCTCGGCAACGGCACCCCGTACGCCGGAGTGCTGCGGGTGCCGCCCGGCCACTCCCTCGGCATCCGCGGCGGACGTCCCTACCTCGCCGGGTACGAGCCGGAGCCCGGACCCGACCGCCGCGAGGACGCCCCCGCCGTCCGCGAACTCACCCGCGCCCTGCTGGAGGCCGTCCGCTGCCGGGTCCGCACCACCGCCGCCGGCACCCCCGACCCGCAGAGCGACCCGGAGCGGCCCCGGCTCGGCGTCGACCTCTCGTACGGCACCGCCTCCGCGACCGTCGCCCTGCTCGCCGCCGCCGTCCCGCTCGCCCCGGGCCCCGGCCGCGCGCCCGCCCGCACCCCCGCCGCCCCCGCGCGCACCGGCGCCGTCAAGGGTTCCTGGGCCCGCCGGACCAGCACCGAACCCGCCGAGGAGAACGGCGAGGCCCTCACCGCCGTCACCCACGGCGACGAGGACCGGCTCGCCCTCGCCGTCGACGCCCCCCGGCTGCGCCACGTCGTCGTCCCGCCCGGCCTGCCCTACACCGGCCTCGGCGACGACCCGCTCGCCGGCCCGCTCACCGACGAACCCGGCCCCGCCCTCACCGCCGCCGCCCGGCTCGCCGCCCGCTTCCGGGCCGGCGGCACCGACCACCTCACCGGCTACGGCGCCCGCCAGGTCCTGGACGGCCACCCCGCCCGGCTCGCCGACCTCGTCCGCACCGGCCGCGCCCGCGAACTCCTCGCCCCCGTCGCCGCGTTGGCCGGCGCGGACCGGGCGACCGCAGGCGCCCTCACCGGCACCGTCCGCACCCCGGTCACCGTGCTGCGCGCCGCCCACCGGCTCGCCCGCGCCGACTACGCCGACGCGCTCGACGACCTCGCCGTCCGCCTGACCGTCCGCCACTTCGCCGAACCGGCCGGCACCGCCGGCGCCAGCTCCGCCGCCGACCTCGCCTGGAACGTCCCCGGCCCCGCCGCCCGCTGGCTCTCCGACGAGGCGCTCACCACCGTCGCCCAGCGGCTGCGGATCGCCGCCCGAGGCCCCGTCCCGGTCGAACACCCCGGCGCCCGCCGGGCCCGGCTCGCCCTCCACCGGCACGCCACCGCCTACCGCACCCTCGTCCAGGCCGCCGAACAGCGCGGCCAGCGCCTGCACGCCCCGTTCCTCGACAACCAGGTCGTCCGCGCCGCCCGCCTGCTGCCCGACGACACCCGGCTGCAGCCCGGCGCCCGGCCCGCCCTGCTCCGCTCGATCCTCACCGGCGCCGGACGGACCGACCTCCCCGCCGACTGGGGCCGCACCCCGCGCCCCGACCGTGCCGACGAGGCCAGGGCCGGACTGCGCCTCGCCGCGGACGGCCTCGCCGAACTCTTCCACCACCCGCTGCTCGCCGACGCCGGGCTGATCGACCTGTCCGCCGTCCGGCAGACCCTCGCCTCGGCCGCCGAACCCGGCCGCGACCTGCCGCCCGGCACCCTGGCGGGCCTCGCCGACCTGGTCGCCACCGAACTCTGGCTGCGCCGGATCGCCGCCCGCCGGCACGGCTCCTGCTGGACGGGCCTGCCGCCGGTCGAACGGAAGGCCCTGGCCGGACGGCCGGCCTGAGAGGTCGGCCTGAGAGGTCGGCCGGAGGGGCCACCCGAGGGGTCGGCCGGTCCGGCCCGGGGGTACGGGCCGAGGATGCGGGCACGCTGGCGCGGGTCAGGGCTCGTACGGCCTGCCGGGGCCGCCCCGGCGCGTCCGTTCCGTCCGCGGGGCGGCCGACCCGGCATCATGACCGGGTGGCTGCCGCGATGGTCCCCCTGCCCGTGCTCGACGAGCCGCCCCCGGCGGCCCGGCCCGGCATCCTCGCCGCCTGTGACGGCTCCGACGGCTCGCTGTGGGCGCTGGACCGGGCGATGACCGAGGCCGAGCTGTTCGGCCTGCCGCTGTACGTCCTGGCGGTGGTCAACCCCTCACCGGCCGGTTACCCGCCGGGCATGGTGGAACTCGTCCAGCCGTCCATCGAACTGCTGGCCGGCAGCATGGCGGACGGGCTGCGCCGTGCGGTGGACACCGTCCAGGCGGCCCGGCCCCGGCCGTACGGCGGGGAACTCTCGCTGCACGTGGTGCTCGGCAGCGTCATCGAGGTGGTGCTCGCCGCCACCGCCGGCCAGCACACGCTGGTCATCGGCACCCGCGGCAACGGGGGCTTCAGCCGGCTGCTGCTCGGCTCGGTGAGCACCGCCGCGGTCCACCACGCGAACTGCCCGGTTCTGGTGGTGCCCGCCCCGCCGGCGGGCTGAGCCTGCGCACCGCCCCGACGGTCCGTCAGCCGGGGGCCGGCAGTCGGCGGGCCGGCAGTCGTCGGGCCGTCAGTCGGCGGGCCGGTCCGTCAGCCGGGCGGCCGCGGCGCGCTGCCGGGCCGTGCTGCCGGTGAGGAACCGCGAGACGACCTCCAGCTCCTCGGTGCTGAACTCGTCGCAGAGCTCGCCGACCTCGCGCCCCCAGTCCTCGAACAGCTCGGCCAGCCGCCCGATCGCCTCCGGGCGGTGCTCCACCAGGACGCGGCGCCGGTCGGTCGGATGCTGCACCCGGCGGACGAAGCCCTTGCGCTCCAGCCGGTCCACCAGACCGGTCACCGAGGCCGGCGCCAGCCCGGACCGCTCGGCGAGCTCCTTCGCGGTGAGCGGGCCGCTGCGCTGGAGCAGGTCCAGGGTCTTCGACTCGGTGGCGCCCAGACCGGCCTTCTCGGCGATCGCGGAGTGGAACATCACCGTCACCGCACTCGACTCGCGGCCGGCCTCGTAGATCCGCGCCAGCACCACGTCGCGGTGGTGGTCGGCGCCGGGAGCGGGGTGTGCCGCGGTGGCGGGGCGCTGCTGCTCGGGCATGGAACCAGCCTAGCGGAGTCCTTCGACGGGGCGAATATTTAGTTAGACCGAACGAAAGGCTTGTGGTGCGGCCGTGGCCTATGCAAGTCTTTCGTTCGGACGAACGAAATAACTCCCGCGCAGACCACCCGAGCCCCGGCCCTGCGCCCCCGAACTCCTGGAGGGCAGGAGAGATGACCGCACTCGCACCCACGGCCGACAGTCCCCCGGCCGTGCCGCACCCCCGCCGCTGGGCCGCCGCGGCCGTGATGATGACCGCCGCCCTGATGGACCTGCTGGACGTGACCATCGTGAACGTCGCGATCCCGTCCGTCGGCCGGGACCTGCACGCCTCCGAGGCCGAACTGCAGTGGCTGGTCTCCGCTTACCTGCTGGGCTTCGCCGCCACCCTGGTGGTGGCCGGCCACCTCGGCGACCGGTACGGGCGGAAGGCGCTCTTCCTGGCCGGCACCGCCGCGTTCGGACTGGCCAGCCTCGCCTGCGGCCTCGCCCAGGGCCCGGGCCAGCTGATCGCCGCCCGCGCCGTGCAGGGCGTGGCCGCCGCCGTCCTGACCCCGCAGGTGATCGGCTCGTTCCGGACGCTCTTCCACGGCAAGGAGCGCGGCGCCGCCTTCGGCATGTACGGCGCGGTCGCCGGCTTCGCCTCCGGGATCGGCCTGCTGCTCGGCGGCGTGCTGACCGACGCCGACCTGTTCGGCCTCGGCTGGCGGACGGTCTTCCTGGTGAACGTGCCGATCGCCGCGGTCTGCCTGGCGGCGGGGGCGATGCTGGTCCCCGCCGACCGGGAGCGTTCGACCGGCCGGCCCGACCTGGTGGGCAGCCTGGTCCTGGCGGCCGGCCTGGTCGCCGTGGTGCTGCCGCTCGTCCAGGGCCGCAGCAACGGCTGGCCGCTCTGGGGCTGGTTCTGCCTGGCCGCCGGCGTCGCCGCGGTGGCGGGACCGGCACTGGCCCAGTCCCGTCGGGGCGGCGGCACGGTGCCGCTGCTGCCCGCACGGGCGTTCCGGCTGAAGGCGTTCTCGGTGGGCCTGCTGGTGCAGCTGCTGTTCTCGGTCGCCATGCAGGGCTTCTTCCTGGTCTTCGCGATCTGGCTGCAGGGCGGCCAGGGCTACACGCCGCTGCAGGCCGGCCTGGTCACCGCCGCCTTCTCGGTCGGCGGCTTCCTCACCGCGCCGGTCGCCGACGGCCTCGCCGTCCGGTACGGGCGGCTGGTGCTGCTGGCCGGAGCCGTCCTGATGGCCGCCGGCTGCGCCTGGATCGGGCACGCGGTGTCCGGTGCGGCCGCCGCGCACACCGGCGCCTGGCCGCTCGTCCCCGGCCTGCTGGTGGCCGGCGCGGGCCTCGGCTTCCTGGTGGTGCCCCTGGTCAACGTGGTGCTGTCGGCGGTGCCCGCCGACACCGCCGGCGGCGCGTCCGGCATCTTCTCCACCGCCCAGCAGTTCGGCGGGGCACTCGGCGTCGCCACCCTCGCCACGCTGTTCTTCCAGCACACCGCCGACGGCCCCGGCCCGGCGATGACGACGGTGCTGCCCTGGGTGGTTGGGGTGTTCGCGGCCACCGGCCTGCTCTGCCTCGCCCTGCCGCGCACCGCCCTGGCCTCGCACGACGGCTGACCCGGGGCGGCCCGACGACCCGCACGACGGCTGACCCGGGAGCGGCCCGCCGACCCGTGGGACGCCGGACGGGAACACGGGACGGGAATGCCGAACGGACGGTTGACCGTTCAACCTGGCGGGTGGGCCCGCACGCCCGCCCACCACCCCGCCCCCGAACAGGAGCCGTACCCCCATGAAGGTCGAGATCTACTCCGACATCGCCTGCCCCTGGTGCTACATCGGCAAGCGCCGCTTCGAGCAGGCGCTGGACCGCTTCCCGGGCAAGGACGGCGTCGAGGTGGTCTACCGGCCCTACCAGCTGGTGCCCGACGCCCCCGAGCAGGCCAGCCCGCACCGCGCCTGGCTCGCCGAGCGGTACGGCCCGCAGTCCGTCGCCATGGACGCCCGGGTCACCGAGCTCGGCGCCGCCGAGGGCATCGCCTACGACTTCGACGCCGCCCTGCACGCCAACACCTTCCTCGGCCACCGCCTGCTCCACCTCGCCGAGACCGAGTACGGCGCCGCCGTCCAGGCCGACGTCAAGGAGCGGCTGCTCAAGGCGCACTTCAGCGACGGCGTCGACGTCGGCGACCGGACGGCCCTCACCGCGATCGCCGTCGCCGCCGGCATGGACGGCGAACGGGTCACCGGCTACCTCGCGGGCGAGGAGGGCGCCGACGAGGTCCGCGACCAGCTCGACCGGGCCCGCTCGCTCGGCATCACCGCCGTGCCGACCTTCGTCTTCGAGGGCCGCTGGGCCGTGCAGGGCGGCCAGGAGGCGGACACCTTCCTGCGCGTCCTGCAGCAGGTCGCCGAGGAGACCGGCGCGCTCGTCCCCGCACCCGGCACCGGGCCCGACGACTCCGCCGCCTGCGCGGACGGCAGCTGCGCCGTCTGACGACGGCACCGGCTCGGCACCCCCACGGCACCTCCGCGACCCACCCGCAGCGCCCGGCCCTCCCTCGGCGGACGGCCGGGCGCCCGCGTCCGGCAGGCCGTCAGCAGGTGAGCCGGGCGTCCGCCCAGTCGGCGACGTCCAACAGCGCCCAGCCGCCGTCCGCCCGCTCCGCGACCAGCCGGATCGAGCGCTGACCCGCCAGCGGCGCGTGCACCCGCACCGGGCGGTCGCCCGCCCGCACCGGGCCGGAGCGCCACAGCACCGAACCGTCCTCGCCCAGCACGGCGAACACCACGCTGCCGCGCCCGACCGCCAGGTCGTCCGGCCCCACCACCGCGTCGAACGCGGTGCAGCTGCGGTTCAGGTCCACCACCACCCGGGACGGCACGTGCACGCTCAGCGCGTGCCGGTACCACTGCCCGGCCATCCACAGCCCCGGCCGCCTCGCCAGCGAGCCGCCGCCGCGCCGGATCGCCGGCCGGCCCTCGTCCTCCGCGTCCCGGCGCCCGGAGCCGGCGAACGGCAGGTCGTCCAGCCAGAACGCGGTGGGCGGCGGCGCGGGCGTCGCGGTCGGGGTCGGCGTCGGAACGGGCGTCGGATCCGGGGACGGCGGCTCGGGAGCTGGGGTCGACGGCTCCTGGGTCCGCACCGGGGACGGCGGCTCCTCCGTCGCCGAACCCGCTGGCGACGGAACGACCGGCGCGGCGAGCGGCGAACGCCGCGGCGGAGCCGGCGGCACCACCGGCGACGGGCTTTCGGACGGCACCGGCAACGGCGACTCCACCACCGGGGGATGCGCCGACGACACCACGGCCGCCCGCGGCGCAGCCTCCGGCGGCACGTCCGCCGGACCGCTCAACGCCCAGGCCGCTACCGCCGCCGCGGCCAGGGCCACACTCGCGGCGATCCCGGCCTTGGCCGCGACCCCCAGCCCCTCACCGGCGGCCGCCCCGATCGCACCGCCCGAACCACCCGCCGAGGCACCGCCCGCCGCGGCCGCCCCGGACACGGCCGTCCCACCGGACGTCGCCGCACCGGCGGCACCCACCGCCCCGGCCACCGCGGCACCGCCGAGCACCGCCCCGGCCGCGGCCGCCTTCGCGAACGCCCCGGTGCCGACCCACAGCAGCACGCCCCCGGGCAGCACCGCCCGCAGGCTGTGGTTGATGTCCGTGAGCTCCACGCAGGCCGCCGTGCAGCGGGCGCACCCCTGCACGTGCCGGCCGACCTCCGCCGAGGCCCGCTTGCGCAGCGACCCGCGCGCGTACGCCCCGAGCCGGTTGGCGTACGCCGCGCAGCCCTGCTCCTGGCTGCCCGACACGTGCGCCTGCAGGAAGGCCGCGGCCAGCCGGTCCCGCGCCCGGTGCGCCTGCACCGCGGTCGCGTTCGCCGTCTTGCCGAGCATCACCGCGACCGCCTTCGGCGACTCCCGCTCGACCTCGGTGTGCCACAGCACCACCCGGTCGTCCTCCGGCAGCCCGGCGTACGCCCGCATCACCATCCGCTGGTCGGCCAGCGCCATCGCCCAGGCGTCCGCACCCGGGTCCGCCAGGTCGTACTCGATCGCCGCGCCCGCCGTACCCTGTGCGAACGACCCGAAGTCGTCGACCAGTTGCTCGCGCCGCTCGGTCCGCGCCCAGGCCGCCGCCACGTTGCGCACCGCCGTCAGCAGGTAGGCGCGCACCGCGAACTCCGGCCCGCGCCCCGCCTTCAGCGCCTGCAGCGTACGGGCGAACACCTCGCCCGCCAGGTCCTCCGCGGTGAAGCTGTCCCGGCAGCACGTCCGCGCATAGCGGCGCACCGCCTCCGCGTGCCGCCGGTAGACCTCCTCGTACGCGGAGTCGTCCCCGGCCCGCACCCGTGCCGTCAACTCGGCGTCCGACGGCGGACGTTCACCGTCCACCGGATCGGCCGGCGCCGGCACCACGGCCCGCGCCGGCGGCTCCTCGCCGATGAAGGCCTCCGGCGTCACACCGCCCAGACCGGCCGCGGCCTGGCCCGGCACCCGGCCGGCCAGCGACTCCCGCAGCGGCGCACCCGCCTGGTCCGGCACCTGGCCGGACGGGCCCGCACCGGACCCCGGCTCACCGAGCTCCTCGGCGCTCACCGCCGCACCCCGGCAGCCGCATCCGCCGCCGCACCGGCCGCCGGACACGCGGCCACGGCGGCCGCGCGGCCGCAGCGAGCTGCAGGAACACCGCGCAACGGGACAATGGCTCCAAGCACGGGCAAAGGATTGCATAGCACAGCGCCGGCCGGAAGCCGGACCTGCCGCGACCCACTCGTACGGGCACCGCGGACGACACCCCGGCCGCCCCAACTCCCTTGCTCAGCGCGACTGCAGACCCTGCAACAGGATCTGCAGCAGCCGCTGCGCCGGAGCGTCACCGGGTTGACCCTCCGTCGGTTCCACTCCGTCCGGGAGCGCCGTGAGGGCGTGCACCGGGACGGCCGCCGTCAGCACCAGCACCACGTCCGAGACCGTCACCCCGGGACGCAGCTCGCCCGCCGCGGCCGCCCGCGCCACCAGCGCCGCCACCAACTGCAGCAGCAGCCGCGGATCGGCGTCCGCCGCACCCGGCCCGGCAGCGCCCGACGGCTCCGCCTCAGCTTCCGGCCCGCGAGGCTCCGACCCGCGAGGCTCCGGCACCCGGCCGAGCTCCGCCGCGTACCGGAACGCCTCCGGCGGCAACAGCCGACCCGCACCCGACGCGACCGCCCGGCCCAGGAAACCCGCCAGCGACTCCCACGCCGCGCCGCCGCCGTACAGCGACTCGCGGGCCTGCGCCGTCAGCCAGGCGACCTCCTCCGCGGCGATCCGGCGGACCAGCACCTCCTTGCTGGGGAAGCGCCGGTACACCGTGCCGACGCCGACGCCGGCCCGGCGGGCCACCTCCTCCATCGGCGCGTCGTAGCCCAGCTCGCCGAACACCTGCCGGGCCGCACGCAGCACGCTCTCCAGATTGCGCCGCGCATCCACCCGCAGCCGACCCGGCCGACCCGTCCCCGGGCCGGCCACCACCAGCTCCGAGCCGACCGGCCCGCGCTGCTCCGGTACCGAGCCGTGGCCTGCCCCGATCCGTCCGTGCACCGGCGACACCACGCCGCCGGCCGGACGCTCCTGATCCGTCACTTCAACCCTCCCCCGCGGACACCGACGGCGCCCGCCCGAACCTTCCGCACCCCCCGGTGCGGCCCCAAGCCGTCCGCCACTCAACAGGTGCGGACTAACCCTTCCCCAGTTCCCCGCCGACCAGTCGGCCGCCGGGTCGATCGACCCCGACCTTGACGGGACACAATCCGACCATAGTTCAGGCGAGTTCGTGGCAGAAGCGGACCTCCCACCACCGGTCGCCCCCGGACCGGTAACCGCCGTCCTGCCACCGGCCGTCCCGACACCCGCCCCGGGCGGCAACCTCCGCCACATCCGACCCACTCGATCACGTTCGCCCTGTGGACAAACGCACCCCGCGCATTGCCTCATTGGAGGGCGTCCCGGCGGGACGTGAATCAGGTCACACGGCCCACGGACGGCAGGGGGTGCCCCATCAGGATTCTCATCGTCGGCGGCGGATGCGCCGGCATGGCCGCGGCCCTCGTACTGCAACAGGCGCTCGCCCCCCGACTGCGCACCGGGGACGCAGAGATCACCGTGGTCGAGCCCCAGCCCTACCTCACCTACCACCCGCTGCTCGCCGAGGTCGCCGCCGGCAGCATCGACCCCCGCCACGTCGTCGTGCCCCTGCGCAAGGTCCTCCCGCACTGCCGCGTGCTCACCGCCCGGATCACCCGGATCGACCACGCAGGCCGGACCGCCCAGGTTGACACCGCCCCCCGCGGGGCCGCCGCCGAACCCGCGGAACTCGCCTACGACCACCTGATCCTGACCCCGGGCTCGGTCTCCAGGACCGACCCCGTCCCCGGCCTCGCCGACCACGGACTCGGCTTCGGCAGCGTCGGCGAGGCGGTCGCCCTCCGCAACCACGTCCTCGAACAGCTCGACCTCGCATCTTCCACCCGTGACCCGGAACTCCGCCAGGCCGCGCTGACCTTCCTCTTCGTCGGCGCCGGCTACGCGGGCGTCGGCGCCCTCGCCGAACTGGAGGACATGGCCCGCTACGCCGTCCGCGGCTACCACAACCTCACCGCCGACGACCTGCGCTGGGTGCTCGTCGAGGCCACCGACCGGATCCTCCCCCAGGAGAGCGCCGACCTCGCCGCCCACACCCTCGCCGAACTGCGCGAACGCAGCATCGACGTGCACCTCGGCACCACCCTGGAGTCCGCCGCCGACCGGGTCATGGCCCTCTCCGACGGCAGCCGCTTCGCCGCCCGCACCCTCGTCTGGACGGCCGGCGTCCGGCCCGCCCCGCTGCTCCGCGACACCGACCTCCCGCTCGACCCCACCGGGCGGGTCCGCTGCCTGCCCACCCTCCAGGTCCGCGGACCCGGCGGCACCCCGCTCGCCGGCGCCTGGGCCGCCGGTGACTGCGCGGCCGTTCCCGACCCGGCGGCCGACGGTGCGCTGTGCGCCCCCAATGCCCAGCACGCGCTGGCGCAGGCCCGGCTCCTCGCCGAGAACCTGCTGGCCGACCTCGACCACGGCGCCCTGGCCGCCTACCGGCCCGAGCGCATCCACTGCTCCACCTCGCTCGGACTGGGCCGCGCCGTCGCCCACACCCGGCGGGGCCGCCTCACCGGCCGCCGGGCCTGGTGGCTGCACCGGGCCCGCCACCTGCGGCGACTGCCCAGCCTCGACCGCCGGGTCCGGGTCTTCACCGACTGGCTGCTCGGCGGGCTCTTCAGCCGCGAGGTCGTCTCGCTCGGCACCGTGGAGCACCCGCGCGCGGAGTTCGAGTCGGGCTTCCTTGAGCGCCCCTAGCGCCCCCGCGTACGCCGGTCTGTAGCGAATGCGCCGGACCGGCGATACGACTTCCGAAACGACACCTCCGCCTGACAGGATCTGCCCAGCCGATCATCACGGCCCGTGCTGCCCCGAGCACATCATGTGATGACCCTTCAGAAACCGCCCAACCCCCACACCCGAGGAAGCGGCAGACGTTGAACCTCATGCGCTGGAGCGCCCGGCTCACCGGAGCCCCGAGGCGCACCGCTCCGTCCGCCCCGTCCTCGACGGCCACCGAATCCCTGCCCCTGCCCGGCCCCCGCGACCCGGAGACCGCGGCCGCCGCCCTCGACCACCGCGAGATCCACGAGCTCTACGAGCTGCGCGGCGTCCTCGACCGGCTGCCCGCCCCCGTCGCCGTCACCTACGGCCCGCTCCACCAGCTCGGGTACGCGAACAACGCCTACCGCGAGCTCTTCGGCGAACGGACCGCCGGCCTGCCCGCCGCCGACGGCCTCCCCGAGCTCGCCGCCCTCGGCGTCCTCCCCCTCATGGACCAGGCCCTGCGCGGCGGCCGACCCCGCAGCGTCAAGGCGCGCTGCATCCTCGGGCCGGCCGGCAGCCGCTACTACAACGTCTCCTGCGTCCCGCTCGCCCCCGCCGACCCGCCGCTCGACACGCTCGCCCCCCGGCCCGGTCCGCGCCCGCCCGCCGGCCTCCTCATCTACGCCGCCGAGGTCACCGACCAGGTCCAGGCCGCCACCCGGGTCCGCGAGGCCGAGCGGCGCCAGCGCGAGGCCGCCGTCACCCTGCAGCGCAGCCTCCTCCCGCAGAAGCTCGAACAGCCCGCCGACCTCCGGGTCGCCGCCACCTACCAGCCCGGCGGCGCCGACGCCGCGGTCGGCGGCGACTGGTACGACGTCATCCGCCTCGGTGCCGGCCGCACCGCCCTGGTCATCGGCGACGTGATGGGCCGCGGCCTGCGGGCCGCCGCCGTCATGGGCCAGCTCCGCACCGCCGTCCGCGCCTACGCCCGGCTCGACCTCCCTCCGCACGAGGTGATGGGCCTGCTCGACGGCCTCGCCATGGAGATCGACGCCAACCAGATCGCCACCTGCACCTACGCGGTCTGGGACCCGGCCCCCGGCACCCTGGAGTACGCCTCCGCCGGCCACCTGCCGCTGCTGCTGCGCTGCCCCGACGGCAGCGTCCTGCAGGGCGAGGAGCAGAACGGCCCCCCGCTCGGCACCGGCAGCGGCAGCCACGTCTCCCACACCCTCAAGCTGCTGCCCGGCACCACCGGTGTCCTTTACACCGACGGCCTGGTCGAACGCCGCGACGAGGACATCGACCACGGGCTCGACCTGCTCGCCCGCACCCTCGCCGGCGCCGCGGGCGGCCCGGAGGTCGTCTGTGCCCGCCTGCTGCGGGCGATGGGCGTCACCGCGGAGCACGACGACGACGTGGCCGTGCTGGCCTTCCAGCTGCCACTTGAACCCGACGGATCCGACGTGTAATGTTCTCCGAGTTGCCTGACAGGGAGCACCGGACGAGCGATCCGCGCGGACGGTCCCGAGGCAGCCAATCCCTTGAAACACCACCTCCCGGCTCGGGCTGGGTCGCGTCTTGTCGCGTCCCGGTGCGAATTCGGCGTGCG
>NZ_BAAALD010000146.1:0-12724 GCF_039528095.1 Kitasatospora arboriphila | reverse complement strand
TCGCCTCGGCCCTCGGCGCCGCCCGCGACACCGAAGTCCTCGCCGAACGGCTCGCCGCCGAGGCCCGCGCCCTGCCCGAGGACTGCCGGCCCGCCGAGGTCGCCGCCGCGCTCGCCGCCTGGGCCGCCGAACGCACCGCGGGCGCCCGCCCCGAGGCGCTCGCCGCCCTCGACGGCCCCGGCTTCCCCGCCCTGCTCGCCGCGCTGCGCGGCCTCGTCGCCGAGCCGCGCTTCACCGCCCGCGCCGACCGTCCGGCCCCGCGCGAGCTCGCCCGGGTCGCCCGCCGCCAGCAGCGCTCCACCGCCCGCCGGATCGAGGCGGTCGGCGGCGCCGAACCCGGCGAGGCCGCCGACACCGCCCTGCACGAGGCCCGGAAGGCGGCCAAACGCGCCCGCTACGCCGGTGAGCCGGCCGGGCCCGCCGCCGACCGCTTCACCCGGCGGATGAAGGACGTCCAGGACCTCCTCGGCACCCACCAGGACGCCGTCCTCGCCGGCCGCACCCTGCACGACCTCGCCGCCGCCGACCCGGAGCACGCCTTCGCCTACGGCGTCCTCTACGACCGCCAGCTCACCGCGGCGGCCGCCGACCGGGCCCGCCTCCCGGAGGTCTGGCGCAGGGCGGGCGAACCGGCGGCCTTCTGAGCGGCGCCGCACCGGGGGCGGCGCGGGCGTCCCGGAGGGGTCAGAGCAGGCCCGCCGTGCCGGCGCCCGCCGCGAGCAGGTCGCGGAGCATGGCCGGGGTGAGGCGGCCGGTGTAGGTGTTGCGCGGGCTCACGTGGTAGCAGCCGAAGAGCTCCAGTGGCGGCCCGCCGTCCACGGCCGGGAGGGTGGCGCGGGCGCCGTGCCCGAAGGCGGGCCGCGGGCGGGGGACCGTCCGGCCGGAGGCCGCGAGGGCGGGCAGGACGGCCTCCCAGGCGAACCCGCCGAGGGCGACCACCGCGCGGACGGTCGGCCGCAGGTACGCGAACTCGCGGGCGATCCACGGCCGGCAGGTGTCCCGCTCGTCCCGGGTCGGCCGGTTCTCCGGCGGGCAGCACCGCACCGGGTCGGTGATCCGCACCCCGAACAGCTCCATCCCGTCGTCCCGCCAGGTGGCGTGCGGCTGCGAGGCGAGGCCGAGTTCGTGCAGCGCGGCGTACAGCAGGTCGCCGGACGGGTCGCCGGTGAAGATCCGGCCGGTGCGGTTGGCGCCGTGCGCGGCAGGGGCGAGCCCGACGATCACCAGGGCCGCGTCGGCCGGCCCGAAGCCGGGGATCGGCCGGGCCCAGTACTCGTCCGCCAGGTAGGCGCGCCGCTTGGTGCGGGCCGCCTCCTCGCGCCAGGCGACCAGCCGCGGGCAGGCCCGGCAGTGGGTGACGATCCCGTCCAGCTCGGCGAGGCTGCGGGTGGCGGCGGCCGCGGCGGCCGGGTGGCCCGGGGCCCGCGGGTCCTCGGCCGCGGGGAGCGGGCGGGGCCGGTCGCGGTCCGGGCCGCGGGAAGGCGGCGGTGAGGGCGGCTCCATGCCGCAGATCGTAGGTGCTGCGGGCGGGCCGGGCCGCGGGATCCGGACGGCCCGTGGACATCGGAGTAGCGTGGAGAGCGGGGTCCCTGCGTGTGCCAGAGGTGACGCAATGATCATTCTCGACGCGATTCTGGGCGCGCTGATCGTCCTGGCCGTGTGGGCCGGGGTGAGCATCCGGGTGGTGCAGCAGTACCAGCGCGGTGTGGTGTTCCGGTTCGGCAAGGTGCGGGACGACATCCGGGACCCGGGCCTGGCCTGGCTGCTGCCGATCGCGGACCGGCTGAAGCGGGTGAACGTGCAGATCATCACGATGCCGATCCCCGCGCAGGAGGGCATCACCCGCGACAACGTGACGGTTCGGGTCGACGCCGTCGTCTACTTCCGGGTCATCGACCCGGTGAGGGCCACCGTCAACGTGCAGGACTACAACTTCGCGATCTCCCAGGTCGCCCAGACCTCGCTCCGGTCGATCATCGGCAAGAGCGAGCTCGACGACCTGCTGGCCAACCGCGAGCCGCTGAACCAGGGCCTGGAGCTGATGCTGGACAGCCCGGCGCTGGACTGGGGCATCGAGATCGACCGGGTGGAGATCAAGGACGTCGCCCTGCCGGAGTCGATGAAGCGCTCGATGTCGCGGCAGGCGGAGGCGGAACGGGAGCGCCGCGCGCGGATCATCACCGCGGACGGCGAGTTCCAGGCCTCGGCCCGGCTGTCCGAGGCGGCCGCGATCATGAGCAGCACCCCGGCCGCGCTCCAACTGCGGTTGCTGCAGACCGTGGTGGAGGTCGCGGCGGAGAAGAACTCCACCCTGGTGCTGCCCTTCCCGGTGGAGCTGCTCCGTTTCCTCGACAGCGTCACCGAGAAGCCCGCGCCGGCCCCCCAGTCGGCCCCCGCACCGGCCCCCGCACCGGCCCCCGAGCCCGGCCCCGAGCAGCTGGAGCTGCCCGATCTCCCGGCGCTGGACGAGGTGTTGGCCCGTGACCCGCTGGAGGCGCCCGGTGGCGCGGTGAACGGCTCGCGGCCCGAGGTGGCGGGCCCGCGGGGCCGGGACCACGATGGAGGGACGGAGGTCTGAGGCACAGCGGGAGGCCTGACCATGACCACAGCCAGAGAGATCATGCACCCGGGCGCCGAGTGCGTCGGGGAGTTCGAGACGCTGGCCGACGCGGCCAGGATCATGAAGGACCGGGGTGTCGGGGCGCTGCCGATCTGCGGCGAGAACCAGAAACTGCTGGGCATCCTCACCGACCGGGACATCGTGCTGAAGTGCGTCGCCGAGGGACTCGACCCGACGAAGATCAAGGCGGTCGACCTCGCCGTCGGCCGGCCGATGGTGATCGAGGAGGACGAGGACGCCGAACAGGTCCTGCGGGTCATGGAACAGCACCTCGTCCGCCGCCTGCCGGTGATCAACCACCCCGACCACAAGCTGGTCGGCATGATCAGCGAGGCGGACATCGCCCGGCACATGCCGCAGGAGCGGGTCGCCGAGTTCGTCACCACCATCTGCGCCGAGGAATCGCCGCAGTAGCGGAACCAACGGAGCCGGCGGAACCGGCGAAGCCAGGGGGTCCCGCGGGGGCACGGGGGCCGGCCGGACGGTGGGATGTGCCGCCCGGCCGGCCGCGCTACCCGCGGCCCGGAACAGGAACCGGAACCGGAACCGGAACCGCTAGAGCTTCGCCAGGAAGGTGTCGGCGATCACCTGGTAGCCGGCGTCGTTGGCGTGGATGTCGCCGCGCGCCATGTTGGTCCACTGCATGATGCGGGCCACGTTCAGCGGCACCTGGGCGCCGTTGAACGGCACCGGGCGCAGCTCGTCGGTGTCGAAGGCCCGGGCGACGTCCGCGGTCGGCACCCCGTGCGCCGCGTCGGCGATGCCGATCGCGGCGTTCAGCGCGTGCGAGAGCGGCAGCGACATCGCGGCGGTCGCCCTGCCCTGCTCGCCGGTCAACCAGGCGGCCAGGAAGGGGTCGTAGAGGTTCATGCCGACGATCCGGGTGTGCGGTCCGGCCGCCGCCCGCAGCCGGCCGAGGATGTCGGACAGGCCACGGCCCGCGGTGGCGATGCCCTGCAGGGCGCACGGCAGGTCGATGGTGCCGCCGCTCGCGCAGCGGTTCACGTCGTTGGCGCCGATATCGATCGTCACCAGCACCCGGTCCTTGCGGTGCTCGCGCAGGAAGCGCTCGGCGGCGGCGAGTTGGGAGTCCGTCCAGGGGTGCGGCCAGGGGCAACCGCCGTTCGCCATGGTGCCGGTGGTCTCGCCCGGGCAGCCGAGGTCGGTGAAGTCGAACGGGCGGTGGCGGGCGGCGGCCCGCTCGCCCAGCACGCGGGCGATGTCCTGGGCGTAGCCGCGGCCGACCACCCGGCCGCCGTCCGGGGTGGTCTGGTAGCCGGCGGCGAGCGAATCGCCGAGGGCCAGGTACCGGCGCGGCACGTCGGCGGGGCCGGGACGGTGCTCGGCCGCGGCGGCCGGAGCCGCCGTCAGGCCGAGTGCCGAGGCGGCGAACAGGGCTGCGGCGACGGCGAGTCTGACGCCTCCGGGCAGGGGTGTGCGCATCGGGCCTCCAGGGGTGGTGGGGGTCGCAGTGGGGTGCGGCCCGGTGAGGCTACTGCGCGGTAGGCCCGGTGAGTAGGGGTCGGACGTGATCAGCCGGGGAAGGCGTACACGGTGCTGGCGTGCGCGGCCGGTTCCTCCTCGCCCTCGGCCGTCATCACCACGTCCACGAAGGCGAGTCGGCGGCCCAGCTTGGTGATCCGGGCGGTCACCAGGACGTCCGCGCCGACCACCGCCCGCTGGAAGGTGGTCGACTGCTGGATCGTGGTCATCGGTCCGAAGCCGCCGCGGGCCGCGGAGACGGCGACCACCATCAGGGCCTGGCCGCTCAGGCCGCCGCCTTCGCGGGCGAGTTCGTCCGACCAGGGCAGCCGGAGCACGGCGTGCCGGTCACCGGTCTCGGTGACGGAGAGCTCGAGTGCCTGCACCCAGGGCGCGAAGTGGTCGGCGAGGATGGTGTCCGCCTCGGCGGTGGTGATCGTCACCGTGCCATTGTGGCGGCGCCCCGCCGGCCGCGCCACGACCGTGCACCGGTGTTCCCGCCCCGGCTACTGCGCCTCGCGCAGCGCCCGCCGGACCAGCTCCGCCAGGTGGACGGCCCGCCGCCCGTCCGCGAGTTGGGCGATCTGGGTGCGGCAGCTCAGGCCGTCCGCGAGTACCACCGTGTCCGGGGCGGCCGCGCGCACCGCCGGCAGCAGCACCCGCTCCGCCGCCGCCACCGACACCTCCCAGTGGCCGCGCTCCATGCCGAAGTTGCCGGCCAGGCCGCAGCAGCCGGAGTCCAGCACCGCGTTGCGCACGCCCATCCGCCGCTCCACGCTCCGGTCGGCCGCGGTGCCGAGGACGGCGTGCTGGTGGCAGTGCACCTGGGTGACCGCGTCCGTCTCCAGTCGGGGCAGCGCGACCCCGCTGTCGTCCAGGAATTCGGCGAACGTCCTTACCCGGGAGGGCAGTTCGCCGGCCTCCCGGCCGAGCAGCCGGGGCAGCTCCTCGCGCAGCGCCGCGGTGCAGCTCGGCTCCAGGCCGACCACCGGCAGCCCCGCCGGGACGGCCCGCAGGCTGCGCCGCATCACCCGCCGGGCGAGGCCGAGCTGGCCGGTGGAGAGCAGGGTGAGCCCGCAGCAGACCGGGCCGGAGGGCAGTCGCACCTCGAAGCCCAGGTGCTCCAGCACCTCGACGGCGGCCCGGGCCGGCTCCGGGTCGAGCAGTTCCGCCATGCTGTCCGGCCAGAGCAGCACCGGCTGCGCACCGGGTTGGACGGGGTGTGCGGCGCGCCACCGGCGGAACCAGGCGGTGAAGGTCTGCTCCGGCAGTGCGGGCAGGCTGCGCCGGGGGTCGATCCCGCCGAGCCGTTTGAGTGCGGCGCCGCCCGGCCCGGACCGCAGCAGCCGGCCGGCGAGCCGCGGGGCGAGTGCGGCGCCGCGCAGCCACAGCGGCAGCCAGCCGAGCGCGAGGTGGGAGGCCGGGCGCGGCCGCCACCGGTAGTGGCGGTGCAGGAACTCGGCCTTGTAAGTCGCCATGTCGACATGGACCGGGCAGTCGCTCGCGCAGCCCTTGCAACCGAGGCAGAGGTCGAGCGCCTCGCGGACCTCCTCCGAACGCCAGCCGTCGGTGACGAGTTCGCCGCGCAGCATCTCGGCGAGCAGCCGGGCCCGGCCGCGGGTGGAGTGCCGCTCCTCGCCGGTGGCCATGTAACTCGGGCACATCACACCGGAGGAGGTGTCCACGCAGGCGGCGACGCCGACGCAGCGGTGCACCGCCTTCAGCAGGCTGCCGCCGTCCTCCGCGAGGGGCAGCGTGACCGGCAGGTCCCGGCCGGGGAAGCGCAGGTCGGCGTCGAGCGGCCGGGGGTCGACCAGCACCCCCGGGTTGAGCAGGCCGTCCGGGTCCCAGACGCCCTTGAAGCGGCGGAACAGCTCCAGGACCTCCGGCGGGTACATCTGGGGCAGCAGCTCGGCCCGGGCCTGGCCGTCGCCGTGCTCGCCGGAGAGCGAGCCGCCGTACGAGACGCACAGGTCCGCCGCCTCCTCCAGGAAGGCGCGGAAGGCGGGCAGCCGGGCGGGATCGGTGAGCGGGAAGTCCAACCGCAGGTGGACGCAGCCCTCGCCGAAGTGCCCGTACGGGACGCCGCGCAGCCGGTGCCGGGCGAGCAGGCCGCGCAGCGCGCGCAGGTAGTCGCCGAGGTGCTCGACGGGGACGGCGGAGTCCTCCCAGCCGGGCCAGGCCTCGCCGCCGCCGGGGAGCCGGGTGACGATGCCCGCGCCGGTCTCCCGGATCCGCCACAGTGCGCGCTGCTCGGCGGGGTCGGTGACCACCACGGCGGTGGCGCGGCCGGCCTGCCGGACGGCCTCGGCGAGGGCCCGCGCGGCCTCGCCGGCGGCGGCCGGGGTGTCGCCGCCGACCTCCAGGAAGAGCCAGCACGCGCCCTCGGGCAGCCGGTCGAGGGCGGCCGGGCGGCGGCCGGCCGCGAGCAGTGCGGCGACCAGGTCGGCGGACATCCCCTCCACGGTGAGCGGGCCCAGCGGCAGCAGCGCGGGCACGGCGTCGGCGGCGGGGCCCTCGTCGGGGTGGCCGGCGACCACCAGGGCGCGGGCCGGCGGGTCGGGCACCAGCCGGACGGTGGCGCCGAGCAGCACGGCGCAGCTGCCGAGGGTGCCGGTCAGGGCGCGCGCCAGGTCATAGCCGCGCTCGGGTAGCAGCGCGTCGAGCGGGTAGCCGGAGCCGCGGCGGGGCAGTGCGGGCATGGCCTGCCGCAGCACGGCCAGGTGGGCACCGGCGAGGTCCTGCAGGGCGCGGTGCAGGGCGCCCTCGCGGCCGGGCAGCTCGCGCAGCGCGGCGCGGGCGGCGGCGTCCAGCGGCCCGCCGGCGGTGAACTCGGTGCCGTCGGCGAGCAGCACGTCGAGCGCGTGCACGTTGTCCGAGGTGCGGCCCCAGGCCACCGAGTGCGAGCCGCAGGCGTTGTTGCCGATCATCCCGCCGAGGGTGCAGCGGCTGTGCGTGGACGGGTCCGGCCCGAAGCGCAGCCCGTACGGGCGGGCCGCCCGCTGCAGGTCGTCCAGGACGGTGCCGGGCTCGACCCGGGCGGTGCGCGCGTCCGGGTCCACCGAGAGGACCCGCCCCAGCCGGCGGCGGAAGTCCAGCACGACCGCCCCGGGGCCGATCGCCTGACCGCCGATGCTGGTCCCGGAGCCGCGCGGCACCACCGGCACGCCGAACTCGCGGCAGAGCGCGACCGCGGCCCGGACGTCGTCGAGGTCGGCGGGCTTGACCACGCCGCGCGGGACGTGCCGGTAGTTGGAGGCGTCGTGGCCGTAGACGGCGCGTTCGGCGGTGCCGAAGCGCACCTCGCCCCGCAGGGCGGCGGTCAGGGCGCGTTCCAGTCCGGTGGCCATGGGCCGATCATCGCAAACCGGCGGGCCCGCGGTGCCGACCCCGGCCGCGGGGTGACGGGGTGTCATCCGGCAGACTCGGCCCATGAGCGACGATCATGCGAACCCGTACCTCGCCCGCCTGCCGATCGGCGAGTCCGTGCCCTTCCCCGCGGACGGCATGCCCGGTTGGGACATCTTCCCGTTCGAGGGCGACATCAAGGTCAAGCCGCTGAAGGCGCCCGAACTGCCCGAGCCGCCCCGGGACGGCGAGGACGGGCCCGCGGACTGCAGCCAGTGCGCCCGGCCCGACGCGGACTTCCTGTGGACGGACGAGCACTGGCGGCTCTCCGGCCCCGGCGAGCCCGCGGCCGTCCCGGCGATCGTGCTGCTCCAGCCCCGGGCCCACCACGACCTCGCCGACCTGCCGCCGGAGCGGGCCGCGGAGCTCGGCCCGATGCTGCAGCGGGTCGAGCGGGCCGTGATGTCGCTCGGCGGGATCGCCCGGGTCCACCAGAACAAGTGGGGCGACGGCGCCGCCCACCTGCACGTCTGGTTCATCGGCCGGCCCGCCGGGATGATGCAGCTGCGCGGCAGCCTGCTCCCGGTCTGGGACGACCTGCTGCCGAAGGTGCCCGCCGAGGAGTGGCGGGAGACCGGCCGCCGGATCGCCGCGGCGATGGCCGCCGACGGCGGCACCGCACACGTCTGAGGCGGGTGCACCGCAAGGGGCACAGGGTCCACCACAAGGGGCGTGTGGGGGCACCTCCCGGCTTTCGGCCGAAGGCCGGGAGGTGCCCCCACACGCCCCTGTGCGGCAGCCGTGTGCCTACCGGCGGCCGGTGACCGCGCCGCGGGCTATGTGCGAGAGCTTGGCGACCTCGAAGGCGGCGTAGGCGCCGCTGGAGAGCAGCGAGAACTTGACGCCCTCGCGGCCGTCCGGCCGGCGGTAGCCCTCGGGCTGGTAGCCGCGGTAGTGCTCGGAGGCCCGCTGGAAGAACTGGGGGCGCTCGGAGCGGTCCACACAGCCCCCGAGGTCGAAGACGAAGAGGTAGTGCCGGACCATCCTGGTGAACAGCTCCGGCCACAGGGCGGCGGCGTCCGGCGAGCCGGCGAGCAGCTCGAAGCTGCGGGCGTACTGCTCGAACAGGTCGAACTGGCTGGCACCGGGCGAGCCGACCGGGTTCAGGGTGTGGCGGCGGCGGATGGTCACGCATTCGCGCGGCAGCACGGCCACCCGGCGGGCGGCCAGCATCGCGGCGTGCGCCACCGGGATCTCGTCGTAGTGGCCGTCCGGGAAGGCGGGCACGGTGCCGCGGCGCAGCAGGCGGTCCCAGACCAGTGGCGGGGTGCCGAGCAGGGCGGGCCGCTCGGCGGCCGTGGTGACCTCGGGCCCGGCCTCGGCGAGCACCCGTTCGGCGCCGCCGGGCCACACCTTGTCGCGGTAGAACCGGTTGTGGCCGAACTGGAGGACGTCCACCTCGCCGGTCTGCTCCAGCCGTTCGGCGAGGGCGGCGAAGGCGTCCTCGTCGAGCAGGTGGTCGCTGTCGAGGAAGAGCAGGTAGTCGCCGGTGGCGCGGGCGGCGCCGGCGTTGCGGGCGCGGCCGATCCCGACCGCCGCGTTCAGCCGCAGCACGCTGACCCGGGGGTCGCGCATGCCGTAGGCCTCGGCGACGCGTTCCGGGCAGTCCGGTGAGGTGTCGACGACGAGGACGATCTCGAAGTCGCGGAACGACTGGGCGAGCAGTGCGTCGAGGCACTCCTTCAGCTGGCCGTTCCGATCGTGGGCGGGGAGCACGACGGAGATGAGGGTAGCCATGGCGGGGAGGCTAAAGAGGTCTACAGGCCCCCGCAATGTCCCTAAGCGGACCCAATCGCTCCAAATACGGTCAGAGTCGATCGATCGCACCCGACATCTTCACGCCGTATCCACGGAATGCCGACAATCGGTCACCGCGGGTCGCGGGGAGTGCCGTGTCCGGTGACGAGGCGGAATTCCGGTCGGACACGGACGCCTCGGGGCACGTGGTCGGTTCCACGTGCCCCGCGGCGTCGGTCGGCTCCGGGCCGGATCAGTACCAGTGGTGCGCCTGCCAGAAGGCCCAGGCGCCGCACGGGCTGCCGTACCGGCTGTTCATGTAGTTGAGGCCCCACTTGATCTGGGTGGCGGCGTTGTCGCGCCAGTCGGCACCGGCCGAGGCCATCTTGGAGGCCGGGAGCGCCTGCACCAGGCCGTACGCGCCGGAGGACTTGTTCACGGCGTGGATGTTCCAGCTGCTCTCGTGGAACACGATGTTGCTGAAGCAGGCCAGCTGGTTGGCCGGCACGAGCTGCGCGGCGATCTGCTTGGGGCTGCCGGTCGGCGCGGCCTTCAGTGCGCTGCGCTGCTGCGAGCGGGACGCGGCCTGTGCCTTGGCCTTCGCGTCCGCGGCGGCCTTCGCGTCGGCGGCGGCCTTGGCGTTCGCCGCGGCCTGCGCGTCGGCGGCTGCCTCCGCGCCCGCGGCCGCCTTCGCGTCCGCGGCCGCCTTGGCGTCGGCGTCCGCCTTGGCCTGGGCGTCCGCCTGGGCCTGCGCGTCGGCCTGGGGCTGCGCCGGGGCGGCCGCGGCCTGGGTGGCGGCGCTCGCCGCGGCGACCGGGGCGGCCGCGACGGCGGTGGAGGTGTCCTGCGGCAGGGCCAGCGCCAGGATCGCCGTGCCGGCCACGGTCAGCGTGCCCACGCTCGCGAAGAAGGCGTGCGGGCGGTGCGTCAGCGACAGGTTCTTGGGGAGCGGGAGCTGCATGGAGGGGGACAACCTCTTCCATCGGTCGGGGGCCGATTCCGGGCACACGGACATCGCGAAGCGTGTTCGGGAGGAACAGGCCCGCGGAGCCGTGCGGACGGCCTGGGCGCCCCGGCCGGTGGGCCGGAGCGGGCGGGGTGCGCGGCGGAATCGGGCCGCGCTGCCTTGCGACCGGGACATTCTTGGCAGACCCGCAGAAACGCGGCAACGAGCTCGGAAACTACGCGGGGTCGTAGACGACGGGGAGCGCCCGGCCCTCCTCCGGGCGCTCCCGAGCGCTTAGACGGTCCTTACCGCCGACCGCCCGACCGGGCCGTACACCTCGGCTGACCAGCGGATTCGCAGTTCCGTACGGCCGGCGCCGGGCGGGTGCCCCCGGTCGGCGCCGGGGCCGGGCCGCCGTGACGACTATCGGGGGCAGTAGCGGGCCGCGGCCGTGTGCCGGGCTTCACAGGCGCCGCCCGCCGGGATCGGCGCCCCGTCACCGGCCGGTCACCCAGCGGTGGCCGGCCGCGGTGGAGACGGGGGTCACAGCCGCCCGGCGCCCGCGTGGCGGCCGACGGCGGCCGGGACGGCGGCGGCCGGGGTGACGGCGGTGCGCAGCACCGGGGTCCAGCCGGCGTCGCCGCCGAGCGGCGTCGCGGGGTTCGCCGCGTTGAACGCCCCGACCAGGTCCCCCGGGCGCCCGTCGACCAGGTTGTCGCGGGCCGTCAGTCCGGTGCCGCCCCAGTTGTGGAGCACCCGGTCGGCCTGCACGCCCGCCGGCAGGCGCAGGTGGTTGTGCTCCGCGACGATCCGCGAGCCCACCCCGACCCCGATGCTGTACTCGTACGCCTCGGCGCCGACCACGTAGGAGTTGTCGTAGACGTCGACCTGGCCGAACCGGACCCGCGGGGCGCGCTGGCCGGTGTTCTGCCAGAGGTTGTGGTGGAAGGTGACCCGCAGGTGCCCCGGGTCGGTGGTGGAGCTGTTGCTGCTGCCGACCAGGTTGGTCTTGTCGTGGTCCCGGAAGACGTTCCAGGAGACGGTGACGTAGTCCGAGCCGCCGGTGATGTCCAGCTGGCCGTCGTGCACCTGGTACGGGCGGCCGAAGTGCAGCGGCTGGTCGGCGTCCCGGTTCCCGCCGTCGGTGAAGGTGGCGTGGTCCACCCAGACGTGGGTCGCCCCGACGAGGCTGATGCTGTCGTACTCGGAGTTCCAGTTGCCGACCGCGGTGTCGGTCGGGTCCCACTGCGGGAAGCAGTCGGCGGAGTCCTCGAACACCAGGTTGCGCACGATCACGTTGTCGGCCTTCTTCACCACCAGGTTGCCGCCCAGCAGCCGTGCGCCGGGGCCGAGCCCGACCAGGGTGGTGTTGGAGCCCACGGCGATCTGCACCTGCTTCGCCTGCGCCTTCTGCGCCGCCGCCCGGGCGGACTCCAGCGGCCCGCTCGGCTCGCTGCCGCGCCCCCAGACGGCCGGGTCGTACGCGGCGAGGTAGTCCGCCAGCGTCCAGCCGGTGCCCGCCGCGTAGTCCTCGCAGGTCAGCCGGTGCCCGGACTCGTCCGTGTTCAGGTCGACGGTGCCGGCCAGGTAGACGATCTTCGGGACGGCGTTCGCGCCGTTGGTGGCGTTGTCGCCGCCGAGTGCGGCCACCAGCTCGGCCCGGGTACGGACCACGGCGACGTGCGCCGGGTCGGCGGCCGCGCCGCCCGTGGTGCCGGTGGTCGCCGAGCCCCAGCCGTCCGAGGCGGGCAGCGCCGCGCGGCCCAGGGCCTGCGCCCGCCGGTCGGGGACGGGCGGCCGGCCGCCGGCCGCGGCGGGGGTCGCGAGCGCGGTGGCGAGCGCCAGCGAGCAGAGCACGGGGGCGGCGGTGCGGAGGGAGCGGGGCAGGCGCATGAGCGGTCCTCCGGATTCAGCAGTGTGAACACCAGTCGTGTCCGTGGACGACCCTAGGAAGGTGCTGACGGGCCGTCAACGGTCGTGCACCGTTTTGGTTCACTCAAGGGTCCCGAGTTCATGGATGTGGACATGCGCAGTGCTCGGCACTCCGCCGGGCCGGACGGGGGCCACCCCGCGCCCGGGGCGCCCGCGGCGGCCCGGATACTGTCCGCATGATGATCGCGCTCGTCCTGCTGGTGGCCGTCGCCCTGCTCACCCTCGTCCACTGGTACGTCTGGCGACGGACGGTGCGCGACGTCGCCGCCCCCGGCAGCGCCTGGCGCCGCATCGGCACGGGCCTGCTGGTCGTCCTGCCGCTGCTCTCGCTCGGCGCCCTGGTCGGCGGCCGCGCCCTGCCGCTGGCCGTCGAACGCTGGCTCGCCTGGCCCGGCTACCTCTGGCTCGCCGTCCTGCTGTACCTGGTGCTGGCCCTGCTGGTCGGCGCGGCCCTCCGGCCGCTGCTGCTGCGCGCCGACCGGCGCCGCGCCGCCCCGCAGCCGGAGGCCGTGGCGGTCGCCGCCGGAGCCCCGGCCGGTGCCGCCGCCGAGCCCGCGGCGGACCCGTCGGCCGTGCCGCCCGGCGGGCGGGGCCCGGCC
>NZ_BAAALD010000145.1:0-12809 GCF_039528095.1 Kitasatospora arboriphila | reverse complement strand
GTGGATCAGACCGGGGCGCACCGCGTTGACCCGGATGCCCTCGCCGCCGCCGGCCCGGCCGGACTCGCCGCCGAACTGGCCCGCCGCACCGCCGGCCGCCCCGGGGTGCGGACCGCCCGCGCCCTGCTGCCCGCCGCCGCCCGGCACACCGGCTGCCACCGGCCCGGCTACTACCTCGTCCGCCCCGACGGGCACATCGCCGCCCACGGCCACGCCCGCGACCTCGACCGCCTCGGCGCCGAACTCACCGCCCAGCTCGGCCCGGCCGCCCGCGGCTGAGACACCGGCGGGCACGCCCGCCGACCGCCGCACCCGCGCCCGGCCGCCGTCCCGGCCGGGCCCGCCCGCGGCCCCTTCGCACCTCACCGGCCCCAGTCGGCGCTCCACCCGCGACGGGGAACCGCCCCGTCCACACCCTCCCGGAGGACCCTGATGACCGACCTCGCCCCGCCCGTGGACCCGATCGTGCCGTTCCTGGAGCCGGTCTTCGACCTGCACCGCGGCGGCAAGCTGGAGACCCGCTCGACCGTGCCGCTGCGCGGCGCCGACGACCTGTCGCTCGCCTACACCCCCGGGGTCGCCCGGGTCTGCACCGCCATCGCCGAACACCCGGAGCTGGCCCACGAGTTCACCTGGGCGGCGAACACCGTCGCGGTGGTCAGCGACGGCACCGCCGTGCTCGGCCTCGGCGACATCGGCCCGGCCGCGGCCCTGCCGGTGATGGAGGGCAAGGCCCTGCTGTTCAAGGAGTTCGCCGGCGTGGACGCGGTGCCGATCTGCCTCGGCACCACCGACACCGAGGCGCTGATCGCCACCGTGCGGCACCTCGCGCCGAGCTTCGGCGGCATCAACCTGGAGGACATCAGCGCCCCGCGCTGCTTCGAGATCGAGGAGCGCCTGCGCGCCGAACTCGACATCCCGGTCTTCCACGACGACCAGCACGGCACCGCCGTGGTCGCCCTCGCCGCCCTGCGCAACGCCGCCCGGGTGACCGGACGGCCGCTGTCGGAGATGCGCGCCGTGGTCGCGGGTGCGGGCGCCTCCGGCGTCGCCGTCAGCCGGATCCTGCTCGCCGCCGGGATCGGGGACATCGCGGTCGGCGACAGCAAGGGCCTGCTGCACCCCGGCCGGACCGACCTCAACCCGGTGAAGGCCGCACTCGCCGCCGACAGCAACCGGGCCGGCCACCGGGGTTCGATCGAGGGGGCGCTGCGCGGCGCCGACGTGTTCATCGGGCTCTCCGGGGCGACGGTCGCCGAGTCGGCGGTGGCCGCGATGGCCCCGGACGCGGTCGTCTTCGCGCTCTCCAACCCGACCCCGGAGATCGAGCCGTCCGTCGCCCGCCGGTACGCCGCCGTGGTGGCCACCGGCCGCAGCGACCACCCCAACCAGATCAACAACGTGCTCGCCTTCCCCGGGATCTTCCGCGGCGCCCTGGACGTCCGGGCGCGCACCGTCACCGAGGGCATGAAGCTCGCGGCGGCCGCGGCCATCGCCGAGGTGGTGGCCGACGAGCTGTCCGCGGACCGGATCGTCCCCAGCCCCTTCGACCCCCGGGTGGCCCCCGCCGTGGCCTCGGCCGTGGCCGCCGAAGCCCGCTCCGCCGGAGTGGCCCGCCGCTGACCGCCCCACCGGCGGGGCCGGACACCGAACGGCCCGGGGCCGGACCGCCCGTCGGCGGTCCGGCCCCAGGTCCTCCGCGCAGCTCAGGCCGCGGGCACCGCCGCGGCGACGACCTCGAACGCGTCGGGTGCGCCGGCCACGGCCTGGCGCAGGGTCAGGTGCCGGGCGAGGACGCACTCCCGCACCCAGTCGCACAGGTACCGGTCCGAGGCCGCGCCCGCGACCGTGCGGACGGAAAGCTGCAGTCGCTCGGTGGGCAGCCCGGCGTCGAGCACCTCGGCCTCGGCCGCCGCGACCTCCTCCACCGAGGCGGCCAGTGCGACGAGTTCGGCCCGGCCGAAGCGGGCGCCGCGGAAGGACAGGACGTCCGCCGAGCGGCCGCGGACCCGCACCCCCGGCTGCGGGGCGCCGCACGGGCAGTCGGCGAACTCGCCGGTGTCGCCGGTGCGGTAGCGCACCAGCGGGGTGACGGCCAGCTCGTGCAGGGTGCTGACCAGGATCTCGCCGTCCACCAGCTCGACGTACTGGTGCGGCAGCGGGTGGAAGACGTCGCGGGCGCAGCGCGGCCCGTTGCAGCCGATCGCCCAGGTCTCGACCGAGCCGTACAGGCCCCAGACGGCGGCGTCGGGGAGGACCTCGGCGAGCAGCCGGGCGGTGGCGCCGTCCAGGCCGACGCCCACCCAGAGCAGGGTGCGCAGCCAGGCCGGGCGGCGGCCGGTGAGCCGGCAGTGTTCGAGCAGGGCGCGCAGGGTGGGGGTGTCCGCGGCGAGCGCGGTGGCGCCGCACTGCTCGAAGAAGTCGACGAGGCGGCCGAGGTCGTCGGTGTCGGGGGTGCCGTAGGGGATGGCGGAGCAGCCGGAGAGTGCGGCGAGCGCGTTGCACAGGTCGTGGACCGGCCAGAGCCGGGTGCCGCGGGAGAGGTTGAGCAGGACGTCGCCGGGGGCGAGCGGGGACCAGGCGCGCTGGATGTCTCCGGCGAACAGGCAGCTCGGCACCAGGGTCGCGGAGGGTTCGGCGGTGGTGCCGCCGCCGAGGTAGAGCACGGCGCCGCGGTCCTTGGCGAGGCCGTCGCGGACACCGGACCAGACCGCCGCGCGGAGTTCGTCGGCGGAGAGCGGGTCGAGGACGCGGAGGTCGGCGGGGCGGCCGCCCGCCGCGCCGCGGTATTTCTCCGCGAGGCCGGGAAAGCCGACGGCCCGGTCCAGGAGCGCCCGGACCTGCGGTGCGGTCGGTTCGGCCGCCCCGGCCGCAAATCCCCCCGTCTGCAGTGACATGCGCCGCGTCCTTTCACGAATCGACGGTTTTCCGAGGCGTGCACGCACGTTCCACGCATCGGTAGGAACGATTCAAGAACCGACCGACCGGTTTGTCAATTGCCGAGGTCAGCGGACACGGCTCCGCAGTCCGCGGCCAGGAACGGACAGCCGTCGGCGGGCGGCGCGGCGAGCCCGGGCAGCACCGCCCCCCAGAGCCGGGCGACCATCTCGGTACGGCTGACGCCCGCGTTGCGCTCGCAGATGAGCAGCACGCCGGCGGCCATCGCGGTCAGCGCCATCGCCGCCTCCTCCGGCACCACGCCCTCGCGGAGTTCGCCGCGGTCCGCCGCGGAGGCGAGCAGCGCGCCGATCGGCGCCATCCACTCGGGCGGCCCGCCGCCGGCCGCCAGCGCGAAGCCCTCGGCGCTGTCGAGCCGGACGCCGGAGCGGCAGACCGGGTCGCGGTCCAGCAGTCCGGCGACGGCCACCGCGACGTCCACCACGGCGTCCAGACCTGCGCCGGGGCCGTGCGCGGCCACGCACTCGGCGGTCAGCCGGCGCAGCTCGCAGCGGGCCTCGGCGCGCACCGCCTCGATCAGCTCACCCTTGGAGCGGAAGTGGTAGTACAGCGCCCCCTTGGACACCCCGGCGGCCCGGCTGATCGCGTCCAGGCCCGGCAGCGCGTCGCCGCCCAGCACCTCCACCGCCGACTCGTCCAGCGCCGTGGCGGCGGCGACGATCAAGCTCCGCCTGGTCCGTTCGGCGCGCTCCTGACTGGGCACGGCACCCACCTCTCCTCTGCTTCCCACAACCGCGCTCCGGCCTCCGCGGGCGGTCCGACCGGGCCCGCAGGCCCGGTCGCGGCTCCCGCCGCGGAGTGAAACCGACCGAAGTCGCTGTTATATAAGTATCAAATGACCAGATCACGACAAGTATTTCCCCCGGCGCCGAGCCCATTCGGGAAATCACGAAGACGGCACAGACTCGCCGCATCGGACGGCTCGACGGGCCGGTGACGGCCGGGGCGGGGGGATATCCGGGGAACGCGGGGAACGCCGGGGAAGCGCCGGAATCCTCGGGACACCGGGCGGAACGGGGAGCGGCGGGGCGGCGCCCGGCAGCGTGTGCGCCGCAGGGCCGCCGGGGCCGGAGCCGGAGCCGAGGTGCGGGGCGTCAGCCGGCCGGCACCGGCTCGGGCGCGGTCAGCCGGAGGCGGCCGATCCACTCCGGCACGGCCAGGCCCGGCAGGATGAACGCCCAGAGCTCGGCGAGCCGCTCCTCGAGGTCCTCGCGGCGGGTGAACACCTGGGACACGATCTGGGTGCCGGTGAAGGAACTGATGACGAACCGGGCGGCGGCGTCGACGTCCAGGTCGAGCCGGACGGAGCCCTCGCCCTGGGCGCGCAGCAGCAGGGTGCGGACCAGGTCGATCGAGGCGACGTAGGGGCCCGGCGAGGGCTCGGAGAAGGAGCTCTCGATGGCGAGCCGGATGCTCGCCCGCACGGTCGGGCTCTCCCGCAGGGCCGCCGCCATCGCGTACGACACGTCGACGATGGCCTGCAGGAAGGGGCCGGTGGCGGTCGCGGCGCTCTCCAGGGTGCCGACCTCGGCGCCCTGGATCTCCTCCGCGATGGCCTCCTTGGACGGGAAGTGGAAGTACAGGGCGCCCTTGGTGACGCCGGCCCGGGCCAGGATCTCCGACACGCTCGCACCCGCGAAGCCGCTGTGGTCGAAGACTTCGGCCGCGGCCTCGACGATCCGTTGGCGCGTCCGCTCCGCCCTCTCCTGTCTCACCATGGCCATCCTCCCGACCTCGCAGCAGTTCGCAGCGCATCGTAGTGCACCGGCCGGTACAGCCGACGGTAAAACAGTCGATCCCGTAGGTTTGTTCCGGCGATTGGACGCCTGTGCACAGGCGGAACCGGGCCGGTCGCACCTGATGCCCTGACAGACATACGGACCGGTCGGTATGCAGAACGGCCCGCCCGGAAGTCCGGACGGGCCGTGCGGCGATCGGGCGTGCTGCGGACGTGCTGCGGGGCCCTGCCACCGTCGGGGTCAGCGCACGGTGTAGCCGCCGTCCACCGGCAGGACGGCGCCGGTGACGAAGGAGGCGCGGTCGCTGCAGAGCCAGGCGGCCGCCTCGGCGATCTCCTCCGGTGCGGCCGTCCGCGGCTGCGGGGTCGCCTCGTGCAGCCGGGCCTCGATGTCGGGCCGGATCGCCAGCCACTGCTCGATCATCTCCGACCTGGTGGTGCCCGGGGCCACCGCGTTGACCCGGATCCCCTGGGCTCCGTACTCGTTGGCCGCCGCCTTGGTCAGGCCGACGACCGCGTGCTTGGAGACCACGTACGGCGCGGCGACCGGGGTGGCGACCAGCCCGGCGACACTGCTGGTGTTGACGATCGCCCCGCCGCCGGCGGCCAGCATGGCGGGTATCTCGTGCCGCATGCAGGACCAGACGCCGCGCAGGTTCACGTCGATGATCCGGTCGAACACCTCCTGCTCCATCAGGTGCAGCGGGGTCTGCTCGGCGCCGTACCCGGCGTTGTTGAACGCGGCGTCGAGGCGGCCGTAGCGCGACACGGCCGCCTGCACCGCGCGGGCGACCTCGGCGTCCGAGGTCACGTCGGTGACGGCGTAGCAGGCCTCCAGCCCCTTGCCGGTGAGCTCGTCGACGAGGTCGGCGAGCTGCTGCTCGCGGCGGGCGGCGAGGACGACGGCCGCACCCTCGGCGGCGAAGACCCGCGCGGCGGCGGCACCGATCCCGCTGCTCGCGCCGGTGATCAGCGCGACCTTGCCGCTGAGCAGGGCATTCTGGACGGACATGGGCTCTCCCCCTGGGGTTCGCGGTCGGACACGGGACGGCGGGACACCGGCCCACGTACGGGTGCGGCGGTCCGGCGCCCCGCCCTCACGGGACCCCGGACCGCCGCACCCCGGACACCGCACAGCCTACGAACCA
This sequence comes from Kitasatospora arboriphila, assembly GCF_039528095.1. Lineage (NCBI taxonomy): Bacteria > Bacillati > Actinomycetota > Actinomycetes > Kitasatosporales > Streptomycetaceae > Kitasatospora > Kitasatospora arboriphila. The sequence goes on along the minus strand of NZ_BAAALD010000145.1, from coordinate 6,965 downwards.
CCGCTGACGGACGGTCAGGCGCAGTGGCTCCGGGTCGGGTGCGGGGCGGCCGGCACGCACCGCCGAAGGGTCTGCCTACGCCTTGCGGTTGGGGACGGACCAGCCGCCGGGCTTGTCGAATCCGGTGGTCGCCAGCGTGACGAAGAAGTGGGGACCGACGATGTGGCCCTTCGCGACCACGTCCAGGTAGGCGGCGGCCGGGGTGCCGTTCAGGTGGGCCGTGAAGGCCGCCTCGTCGGTGAAGGTCTCCAGGAAGACGAACCGGGTCGGGTCGGCCGGGTCCGGCACGAAGTGGAAGCCGAGGGTGCCGGGTTCGCCGGTCAGCGAGAGGTAGCCGTCCGCCTTCGCGACCTTGAGGAACTCCTCCCGGTACGCCGGCTGCACGTTGGTGAACTCGGCGACCACGGTGAAGACATGGCCGTCGTCGCCGCCGCTGGGCGCGACCCGGCCGGTGCCGTCGTCGGTCGCGAGCGAGTAGTTGGCCACGGTGGTGGCGGGGCCGGTGACGCCGAGGGCCGCGAGCAGGGCCGCGAAGTTCCGGGCGTAGGGGCCGCGGCGGTGGGCGCGGTGCGCGGCGGCGGAGGAGAAGGTCTCCGCGACGACGATCCGGTCCGGGTGGTCCGGGTCCGGCACGACGTGGACGCTCTCGGTGCCGGGCTCGTGGCGGCGGGAGGCGTAGCCCTCCTGCTGGGCGGCGGCGATGACGGTGTCGCGCGCGGCGGCCGGGATGTGCTCGTAGGCGGAGATCACCGTGTAGGCGACGCTGCTGTCGCCGAGGTTGGGCATGGTGTCACCGGAGCGGGCGGCCAGCGCCCCGGGGGCGGTGCCGGCCAGCAGGGCGGCGGCGAGGGCGACGGGGAGCAGGGCTCTGACGGGTCTCATGGGTGGACGTCCTTCCGGATGGGTGCGGTCGGGTGGGACCGGCCGCCCTGGGCGGGCGGCCGGAGTCGGTGGTGTGGGAGCCGGTGGTGCCGGAGTCGGCGCGCCGGAATCGGTGGTGCCGGACGGAGCGCGGCAGCGGGCCGCAGCGAGTGCGGCGGGGGCAGCAGGCACGTCGGGCGTTCGGGCCTGGGCGGTCGGTGCCGCCACGAGCCGCGGAGTGTTCACACGGCGGGCGGGGCCGCGGCCTGCGCGGGAATCCCGACGGGCCCGTGCGGGCCGCGTCCGCCCGGGCCTTCGCGGACGGGTCGTCCGGACGGCCCGTCACGCCCGGTCCGTCACGCCCGGTCCCGGCCGGCTGCCCCGGGGCCGGGCTCCGCCCGCAGATCGCGCGGCGGCTCGCAGAGGTGAATCGTGCGCACCCGGCCGGTCGGGTCCTCACCGTCCTGCGCGTCTCCCGGCTGCGGGGCCGGACCGGAGAACGGAACGCCGGGGTGCGGCGTACGGCGTGCGGCCTGCGGCGTGCGGGGTCTGGGCGGCGGGGGGCGCTCCCGGCGGGCCCCCCCCCGGGCGGGCGCCCCCCGCCGGGGGGGGGGGGGGCGGGACCGCCCCCTCCCGGGGCCGCCGCCGCCGCGACGGGGGACGCGGCAGCGGACGGATCAGGCCGGGGTCGGATCAGGCCGGGTAGACGTCGCCGGGCAGCTTGCGGTCGGCGCCGACGGTGGCGATGTGCCAGTAGGGGTACGGGACGCGGGCCTCGCTCACCTTGTCCAGGGCGGCCGCCTCGTCGGCGGAGAGTTCCCACTCCATCGCCTTGAGGTTGTCCTCCAGCTGGTGGAGCTTGGTCGCGCCGATCACCGCGGAGGTGATCTGCGGCCGGGACAGCACCCAGTTGATGGCGACCTGGGCGACGGTGGCGCCGCGCGCCTCGGCGATCCGGGCCATCTCGTCGACGATGTCGTACGCCTGCTCCTGGTCGGTGAGCGGCGCGGACTCGGCGGGGGTGGCCTCGGCGAGCCGGCTGCCCGCGGGGCGGCCCTCGCCGCGGCGGTACTTGCCGGTGAGGAAGCCGCCGGCGAGCGGGCTCCAGGCGGTGATGCCGACCTTCTGGTCCTGGGCCAGCGGGATGATCTCCCACTCCAGGTCGCGGGCACCGAGGTTGTAGTAGCCCTGGTAGCAGACGAAGCGCTCCAGGTTGCGGCGCTCGGAGACGGAGAGCGCCTTCATCAGCTGCCAGGCGGCGAAGTTGGAGACGCCGATGTAGCGGACCTTGCCGGAGCGGACGAGGTCGTCGAGCACCCGGAGGGTCTCGTCGAGCGAGGTCCGCGGGTCGAAGCCGTGCAGGTGGTAGAGGTCGATGTAGTCGGTGCGCAGCCGGCGCAGGCTCGCGTCGACGGCCGCGTTGAGGTGGTGGCGGGTCGAGCCGAAGTCGTTCGGGCCGTCGCCGTCCACCCGCCAGCGGCCCTTGGTGCCGATGACCACGCGGTCGCGGACCTTCGACAGCGTCTGGCCGAAGAACTCCTCTCCCATGCCGTTCTTGTAGACGTCCGCGGTGTCGAAGAAGTTGATGCCGGAGTCCAGCGCGAGGTCCATCAGGCGGTGCACGTCCTGGTCCTGGACGGTGCCGAACTCGGACCAGTTGCGGTCGGGCGCCCCGAGGAAGGAGGCACCTCCGCCGAAGGTCATCGCGCCGAAGCAGAGCTCGGACACGGCCAGGCCGGTGTCGCCCAGGTAGCGGTAGCGCATCGGGGGTCTCCCTGTCGGTTCGTGGAACGGCGCCCCTGTCCCGGGGCAGCCACTGTAAGACTCGGGAAGACCATAAGATGTCGAATATCTATCGTCAAGCCGAAGGTGATGAAAGAACCTCCACTGCCATCAGGTATCGAATGGTGCTACGGTTTCGATCCGAGCGCGCATGACGGATCGTCATGCGCACCGCCAACTCGGCGGTGAACAACCGGAGGAGAGCACCATGAGCACTGTGACCGTGGTCGGCCGGGCCGTCGCCAAGCCCGGCAAGCGGGACGAACTGGAGCGCCGCCTGCGTGCGGTGATCGTCCCGACGCACGCGGAGGAGGAGAGCATTCACTACTCCATGCACCAGGACCTGGACGACCCCGACGTGTTCCTCGCCATCGAGCGCTGGCCCGGCCGCGAGGCGCTGGAGCGCCACCTCGGCACCCCGCACCTGACCGAACTCGCCGGACTCCTCGACGACCTGCTCGCCGAGCCGCTGGAGCTGCGGGTGCTCGGCCAGCTGCACGAGGGCGACTCCCCCAAGGGCGTGCTGTGAGCCGCACGGCCGTGGCCGTGCTCGGCACCGGCATCATGGGCGCCGGCATGGCCCGCAGCCTGTGCCGGGCCGGCCTCGACGTCCGGGTGTGGAACCGCACCCGCTCCGCCGCCGAACCGCTGGCCGCCGCGGGCGCGGCGGGCGCCGGCACCCCCGCCGAGGCGGTGCGCGGCGCCGACGTCGTGATCACCATGCTCACCGACGGCCCAACCGTGCTGGAGGTCGTCCGGTCGGCCGCCGACGGGCTGACGGCCGGGCAGGTCTGGCTGCAGACCTCCACGGTGGGCCCGAGCGGCTTCGCCCCGCTCGCCGCGTTCGCCGCCGAGCACGGCCTCGACCTGGTCGACGCCCCCGTCCTGGGCACCCGGCAGCCCGCCGAGGCCGGCCGGCTGGTGGTCTTCGCGGCCGGCTCGCAGCGCGCCCGCGCCACCGCCGTCCACGTGCTGGCGGCGGGCGCCGACCGCACCGTCTGGCTGGCCGACGACCCGGCGGGCGCGGCCGCCTCCCGGCTGAAGCTGGTCGTCAACAGCTGGGTGCTGGCCACCGCCACCGGCGCCGCCGAGGCGATCGCCCTGGCCGAGGGCCTCGGCCTGGACGCCCGGGTGTTCGCCGAGACCGTCGCCGGCGGCGGCCTCGACAGTCCCTACCTGCAGGGCAAGGCCGCGGCCGTCGCCGCCGGGGACTTCTCCCCCGCCTTCGGCCTGGCCACCGCGGCGAAGGACGCCCGGCTGATCCTCGCCGAGGCCGAGGCCGCCGGGCTGCGGCTGGACATGGCGGCGGCCGTCGCCACCCGCTTCGCCCGCGCCGTCGAGCAGGGCCACGGCGGCAAGGACCTCGCCGCCACCTACCTGGTCAGCACCGACGGCTGACCGGCACCCGCACCACCGCACCGCACCGCACCGCACCGCACCGCACCGACCAACCCACGAGTCCGAGGGACACCGCATGCGCGCGATCGTCAACACCCCTGCCACCGGTGACGTGGCCTTCCGCGAGGTCGCCGAACCCACCGCGGCCGCCGGCGACGTCCTCGTCGACGTCAAGGCGTTCTCCGTCAACCGCGGCGAGATCCTCAACCTGCCCACCAACGACGAGGGCTGGCGGCCCGGCTGGGACGTCGCCGGCGTGGTCGCGGAGACCGCGAACGGCTTCACCGCCGGCCAGCGCGTGGTGGCGCTCTCGCTCGCCGACGGTTCCTGGGCCGAGCGGATCGCCGTGCCGGCCGGCTTCGTCGCCGCCCTGCCGGACACCGTCGGCTTCGCGGAGGCCGCCACCCTGCCGGTCGCCGCGCTCACCGCGCTGCGTCTGGTCCGCGAGTCCGGCACCCTGCTCGGCCGGCGGGTGCTGGTCACCGGTGCGGCGGGCGGCGTCGGCCGGATCCTCGTCCAGCTGGCCGCCGCGGCCGGCGCGGAGGTCACCGCCGTCGCCCGCAACACCGAACGCGCCAAGGGCCTCACCGAGCTGGGCGCCACCGCCGTGGTCACCGACCCGGCCGAGGCCGAGGGCCCCTTCGCGGTGGTGTACGAGGCCGCAGGCGGTACCTCGCTCACCGCGGCGCTGGAGCTGGTCGGCCCCGGCGGCACCGTGTTCAGCTACGGCAACTCCTCCGGCGAGGACACCCCGGTCTCCTTCTTCCGCTTCTTCGGCGGGCACGAGCAGGCCGTCCTGCGGCACTTCGTCTTCGTCACCGGCGCACCGGTGGACGAGGACCTCGCCACGCTGGCCCGGCTGGTCGGCGCGGGGTCGCTCTCGGTGGAGATCGCCTACCGCGAGGACTGGGAGCGGATCAACGAGGCGCTCGCCGCCGTCCGCGAGCGCCGGGTGGCCGGCAAGGCCGTGCTCACCGTCGGCTGACTCCCGGCGGCTGACTCCCGGCCACCGGTCGGCCCCTCACCACCGGTCGGCACCAGACCGGTGGCCCCTGACCGGTCGGCTGCCGGCCGCCGGCCGACTCCTCACGTCGGGGGGCGGGCCCGGGTCCCCGCCCCCCGGCTCCCCGCCGACACCCGCCGCTGAGGCGGCGCGGGCCGGGACGGCCGGCGGCACGGAACGCGGGACGGGAGGCTGCGGTGCCTCCCGTCCCGCTCCGGTGCCGCCGGCCGTCCCGGCCCGCGCCGCCTCAGCGGCGGGTGTCGGCGAGCAGCCGGGCGGCGTGCACCCGGCCCGCGTGCTCCACCAGATCGACCAGCACCTGCTTGCCGGACGCCCGCCGCCGGGCGTCGCAGGCCACCACCGGGGTGTCCGGGTCGAGGTCGAGCGCGCGGGCCACCTCCTTCGGGCCGAAGTCCCGGGTGCCGGCGAAGCGGTTCACCGCGACGACGAACGGGATGCCCCGGTGCTCGAAGAAGTCCACCGCCGGGAAGCAGTCCGTCAGCCGCCGGGTGTCGGCGAGCACCACCGCGCCGAGCGCGCCCTGCGCCAGCTCGTCCCAGAGGAACCAGAACCGGTCCTGGCCGGGGGTGCCGAAGAGGTAGACCGACAGGCCCTCGCGGATGGTGATCCGGCCGAAGTCCATCGCCACCGTGGTGGTGGTCTTCTGCTCCACTCCGCCCAGGTCGTCCACGCCGCGGCCGGCCGCGGTCAGCTGTTCCTCGGTGCGCAGCGGCCGGATCTCGCTGACCGAGCCGACCAGCGTCGTCTTGCCGACCCCGAAGCCCCCGGCGACCAGGATCTTCAGGGCGAGCACGGAGCCGTCAGAGTGCGCGGAGTCCATTGATGACCTCCTGGAGGATGTGCTCGTCGGGGAGCAGGGCGGGCGGGACGGGCCGGCTGACCCGGATGTACTCGGCGTCCAGCAGGTCGCCGAGCAGCACCCGCACCACGCCGAGCGGCAGGTCGACGTCGGCGGCGATCTCCGCGACGGAGAGCGCGTTGCCGCGGCAGAGGTCGAGGATGACGGCCTGTTCGGGGCCGACCGGCACCTCGACGCCCTCGGGGACGTCGCCGACCACCAGGGCGATCAGGTCGAACTCCGCCCCGGCCGGCCGGGTGCGGCCCTTGGTCATCGCGTACGGCCGGACCATCGGGCCGGCCGCGTCGTCGTACCACTGGACGGGCTCGTCGGGCGGCGGCGGGTAGCCGAACGGACTGCCCGGCAGGTAGCGGCGCGGCGGGTACGGCATCGGTCTCAGCCCCCCGCCGTACTGCGCGGCGCCGCGTACAGGTGCTCGCCGACCCGGCGCACCAGCCGGGCCATCTCGTAGGCGATCAGCCCGAGGTCGGCGGCGGCGCTGGAGAAGACGGCGAGGCAGGTGCCCTGGCCGGCGGCGGCCACGAAGAGGTAGCCGTGCTCCAGCTCGACCATGGTCTGCCGGACTTCGCCGGCCTCGAAGTGCCGGCCGGCGCCCTTGGCCAGGCTGTGGAAGCCGGAGGCGACCGCGGCCAGGTGCTCGCCGTCCTCCCGGCCGAGCCCTGCGGAGGTGCCCATCGCCAGGCCGTCCGCGGAGAGCATCACGGCGAACCTCACCTCGGCGACCCGGGCGACGAGTTCGTCGAGCAGCCAGTTGAGCTCGCCCGCGTGGTGCGTGGTCCCGATCATCGGTGCTCTCCTCCGGTGGGGTTCGGTCGGATCGGTTGCTCGGTGGCGCCGCGGGCCCAGCCGCGCTGGAAGGCGGACATCGCGGCGCGGGCCTCCTCGGGGTTCCGGCCGGCCGGCGGACCGTCCCCGCGCGGTGCGGTCGGCGGCCGGACCGGGGCCTCGCGCAGCTGCGGGACGAGGCTGGCCTGCCGCACCCGGCGCGGCAGTTCGCCCTGCGCCACGCTCTCGCCGTCCGCGGCGACGGCGCGCTGCACC
>NZ_BAAALD010000144.1:0-13647 GCF_039528095.1 Kitasatospora arboriphila | reverse complement strand
GTGGGACACCCGCCCACGAAGCCCTCGCATCCGATGACCTACTGGCGGACGCCCTTAGCGAGCCGATCGAGCCGAACCGTTGACCTCGGCCGCCTTCGTAGTGCCAGGCTCTCGGCTCGATCCGCCCGGCTGCCGGTCCCTGCGACCGGTAGCCGGCAGGGCCGGCGTAGTGACCAGGGCCGCGCCCCGGTACATCGGTGCCGGGCGCCGCCCTGTGGTCCATCAGGCGGTGGTGCGACGCGCGGCCCGCTTGGCCGGCGCCGCCTTCTTGGCTGCTGGTGCGGTCTTCCTTGCGGGCGTCGCCGTCTTCTTCGCCACCGTGGTGGCCTTCCGAGGCGTGGTCTTTTTGGTGGGCAGCGCGGTTTTCTCCACCGCGGTGGTGTTCTCCTTGGCAGCGGCAGCCTTGGTCGTGGTGGTCTTCTTGGCGGCGGCCGGCGAGGTGGTGGAAGCTGCGGTGGTGCGCTTCGCCGTCGCCCGCTTGCGGGCGGGCGCGGCAGTGGCGGTCTTGCCCGCGGTGAGCGAGCCCGCCGACCAGCAGCGCGTCGAGACCGAGCTGCGGGAGCTGGAGGTGGCCGCCGGTGGCGACGCCCGCGCGTAGGCACCGCTGGCTGGTCAGCGTCCGCGAGGAACTTGCCGCGGGCGTCGACCTGTACGACATCGAGGTCGAGGACGAAGTCCGCCGCAGGCTGGAGACTCTCGCCGATGCCGAGTTCGCCGCGGTGCTGCGCTTCGCCGAGCGGCTGGCGGTCAAGGGCCGCGAGCTGACCGAGCCCTATGCGAAGCGCCTCGAACACGGGGTGCTGGAGCTGCGGCCCAAGCCGTACCAGGTGACGTTCTGGTTCCCGAGCGACCGGCGGCCGGCCGTGCTGCTGACCGCGTTCCGCAAGCGCGCCGACATTGAGCGGCGGGAGAAGGACCCCGCCTACCGGGCGAAGACGGCGTGCGAGGCGCACCACCCTCGGCGCCGACCGCTACCCGCCGTTCAGCTTCGGGGAGGAGCCCGACTACCCCGCCACACTCGCGGTCGCCCGCCGGAACGGCTGTCCCGGTGGCTGGTGCTGGTCAAGTGGTGGCTGCTGGCGCTCCCGCACTACGCCGTCCTCGGCTTCCTCCCCGGGGGAGCATGATGTGTGGAGGAGGACCGCGAAGGAAGCCGGACGGTGAGGGCGAGCGACGTGCACAGCCGGTGGCCGCTGGCCACCGACGGCTGGGAGCAGCACCCCGCCTACGTCGGTGCCAGATGGACGGTCACCCCGGCGAGCAGCGGACGCACCGCGCGGAAGGACCGCCCGGGCCCGCTGTCACCCGACCGCAGCAACAGGACCGGCCACCCGATCCCGGCAGGCTCATCCGCGCGGGCTCGGCCGGGTCGGCCACCGTGCCGGCGGTGATCCGCCGGGCGGTGGCCTCGATGGCATCGAGGGGCAACGACCACGCCTCCAGGCGGCCGCGCGGAGCCGGGCCTACTCGGCCGCGGCCTCGAGCGTGGCGCGCCACAGCGGGCTGTCGACGTAGTGGTTGTCGTACAGCTCGGAGGAGTCCTTGATCTCCTGCGGGCTCGCCTCGCCGCGCATCACCCGGCCGAGCAGACGCAGGTAGTCGAAGCGCGGCATGCCGGGCGTGAAGGTGAACAGCATGTCGGCTTCGCAGCCCGGGGCTGCGGCGAAGGCGTGCGGGGTGTGCGGCGGGACGAGCAGGAAGTCGCCCTCGTTGAGGGTCTTTACCTCGTCGTCCACCAGCACCTGGAGAGCGCCGCCGATGACGAAGAACAGTTCCGAGGCCCGGGTGTGGAAGTGGGCCGGGGCCCCGACCGCGCCCTTGGCGAACGTGGAGCGGTAGCTGGTGATCGGGCTGCCGTCGGTCCCGTAGTCGGCCAGCAGGGTCATCGTGCTCGGGTCACTGGTCGTCTCCGCCTCGGTGGCACGGGTCAAAACGGGCTTCAGCATGTTGGTGCTCATGGTGGTGTCTCCCCAGTTCGGTGGCCGTTTCGGAGTTCCCTTCCGGCCTTGTGTCCACCATCTGTATGGCGGGAAAAGACCCATGAAATGGTTCCTTCCTGATGGCAATCCATGGGTTCACTCTCTGGGGCCGGCGGGGGCCGGGCCCTCGTCTTCGGTCCCGTCACTTGGCCGCGGCCTGCCCCTGGTTCGTGACCAGGGGGCGGACCTTGGTCAGCATGAGGTGCAGGAACTGCTCGGGGTGGCGGAAGGATGCGAAGTGGCTCGCGTCCTCGATCAGGGCGAAGTCCTTCACCGGGGCCTGCACGTCGTCGAAGAACCGCTTGGCGCGGTCGGTGGGGGTGAGGACGTCCTGGTCGCCTTGGAAGATGAAGAACGGAAGGTCGAAGCTGGTGCCGTCGGCCCAGTCGTCGAAGCCGGCGGTGGCGGGGAGGATCTGCTCGGAGAGCTTCATGCCCTTGCCGAGGGCGCCGAGCTCGCGCAGCGAGTGCAGGGGTGAGAACCAGAGCGACTTCATGACCACGGCCTTCATGGTGGAGAAGGTCAGCGGGTCGCTGGTGGCCGCGATCTTCGCGTAGGCGGCGTGCTGCTCGGAGGTCCAGGTCCGCGCGTCGGGGCCCATCTCCTCGAGGGCGGCGAGCTCCTTGTGCTTGCCGGCGGCGTGCAGCCGGGTGAGCAGCGTGAGGTGGGCGGTGTCGTCGCGGCCGGCGTCGTTGATGTTCTGGTCGGTGCCGACGTAGGCGGAGTAGAGGTTGGGGTACTGGCGGGCCAGGCGCAGTCCGAAGGTGCTGCCGAAGGAGTTGGCGACCAGGACGACCCGGTCGACGTCCAGCCTGGTCCGTATGTGGTGGGTGACCTCGACGGCGTCCTCGTACAGCCGGGCGAAGCTCAGTTCGCCCTGGTGATCGGCGCCGGAGCGGTGCAGGGTTTTGCCGGTGCCGCGCATGTCCCAGCGGACGATGGTGAAGTGCTTCTCCCAGGCCCGGGTGAGCGGTCCGTAGATGGCGTTGGAGGCGCCGGGTCCGCCGTGGATCTCCAGCACGACGGGGTTGTCGCGATGCTCCCCGCGGACCGAGATCCACTGTTCGATGCCCCCGATGCGCACGAAGCCCTGCTCGTCGATGCCGGTGGGCGCATCGATGCGCATCAGCCGCGCGCCCGCGGCCTGCTTGAGCCAGCGGTGGCCGAGGGCGCCGGCGACGGGCGCGGCAAGCGTGGCGGCAGAGGCGATGAGTAGGGCGGTGATCACAGTTGACTCTCCTAAACTGTTTATCGGATACGCAATTGAGTGTATGCTATACACAGTTCTGAAGGAGCGTCAACCACCGCCCCCAAGGAGCCGGGACATGGCCGCGAGCAAGGACAAGAAGCGCGACCCGAAGGCCAGCCTCGCGCTGCTGTGGGGAGAGCAGGAGCAGCCCCGGCGCGGCCCGAAGCCCTCGTTGACCGCGGAGCGCATCGTCGCCGGCGCCATCGCGATCGCCGACGCCGAGGGCCTGGACGCGGTGTCGATGCAGCGCGTCGCCGCCGACCTGGGCGTCACCACCATGGCGCTGTACCGGTACTTCCCCGGCAAGGCCGAACTGACCGACCTGATGGTCGACTCCGCCCTCGGGGTTCCCTCCGGCTCCGTCGCCGACGCGGACGGCTGGCGCGCCGGACTCACCGAGTGGGCCCGTCAGTGCTGGGCGATCTACCGTCGCCACCCGTGGATCCTGACCGCCGCCGCCATGCGCCGACAGCTCATGGGCCCCAACCAGCTCGCCTGGCTCGACGCCGCGCTGGCCGCGCTCGCCCCGGCCGGACTCACGGCCGCCCAGCAGCACGACACCGTCCTGCTGGTGATCGGCCACATCCGAAGCCTCGCCCAGCAGCTCGTCCATGCGGACGAGGAAGGCAACGAGGAGTGGAACCGGCTCGCCGCCGAGGTACTGGAGCGCCACGGGCACCGCTTCCCCGCGCTCGCGGCCGCCATCGCCGCCGGCGCCTTCGATCCCCAGCACGGCGACCCGCTCGACTTCGGCCTGGAGCGCATCCTCGATGGCGTCGCCCACCTGATCGACCACCCCTGAACGGGCCGCGCCGGGCCCTCGCAGGCGGAGACGCCGGAGGCGGGTGCGGGTGCGGTGGGGTGCCTCGCGGGCTGGCTGCTGCGGCACCGTGGCCGTCACGCGGTGAACTCGGCCCAGACCTCCTTGTCCGTCCCGCACGGGCGGTGGCCCCAGGCGGAGGCGAGGCGCTTCACGATGAACATGCCGTGGCCGTGGCCGTGGTCCGGCTCGTGGGGCCGCGGGCGGGACGGGGCCGCCAACGGGTCGGTCACCGTGATGCGCAGTGTGGTGCCGTCGTACTCGAGGTCCAGGCAGGTCGGGCCGGGATCCTCGCGGAGCCCGGCCGGGACCTGCGCGCCCGCACCGCCCGGGAGCGGTGGGAGGTGCTGTCGCGGCTGATGGCGGAGGTGCGGCCGCCGCTGCAGCAGATCGTCGCCACCAGCGACCGCGCCGAGGCGCTGCGCTGGCTGGAGCAGATGCAGCCCTTCGGGGTCGAGGGCCTGGTCGTGAAGACGCTGGAGGGCCGGTAGGTGCCCGGCGCTGGGCCGGCTGGTGGAAGGTCCGGCACGCCGACACCACCGACGCAGACCTGGTCGGCATCACCGGCCCCGTCACGTGGCCGAAGGCGTGCCTGGTGCGCCTGCCCGATGGCCGTCAGGAAGTCACCACCCGCGCCTGACCGGACCGTAGGCTCAGCAGGTCGCCGCCGCGGTCGCCGGCCGGCTCGACCCGGCCACCGCCGGACCCGCCGCGCGGATCCACTGGGTCGCCGAATCGCAGACCGTCGTCGAGGTGCTGGCCGGCAGCGGCCGCCACGGCGAAGTCCGCTAGATCCGCCTCCGCCTGCCCGACTGAACCCCGCCCCACGGCGCAGCGGTGCCCGGCGACATCCTTGCGCGCCTGTGCCCCACCTCGCCCTCGCCCCGACCGCTGCGCCGCGTTCGGCCCGACGGCCGCGCCCGCTGCCGGTAAACGGCGTTGAGGGGGTGTCGGCGCGGACGCGAGTGGCTCCCGGGGAGGCAATGGCATGAATCCCGGGAGCCGTGCCGATCATCTCATTCCCCGTGCCGCTGCGCGGCCGGTCGGTGCGGCAAGGCCCGTGCTGTCGGCGGGGCGGGTCGTTGGTGTGGTGTGACGGGTGCTGCGGGCGAGGGGCCGATGCTGTGGGCGTTGGCGGTGCGGGAGACGGACGGCGGCAGCGTGGTGGCGGAGGTGATCGTCGAGGTGGGCGAGGGCCACTACACCACGCTCGCGGTGGATGCGTGGGAGAGCGGCTTCGTGTCCTCGGCGGCGGCCGAAGCGCCGGTCACCACCGGCGTGGTCGAGGTCCGGGAGGGCCGCTTCGAGCGGCTGGTGGCGGTCGCTGCTGGTGAGAGTTGGCGTCGATGTGAGGCCAGGAGGTCAGGGGCCGTCGGCGGTGGGCTGGCGGTCCCTGATCGTGTGCGCGCCGGTTTGGGCCACCGCCCGGAGGCGTCACCCGACCGCGGGTGCGGACAGGGGCCACCCATGGGCAGCAAGCGGGGCCGTCGCCCGCCGATGGGCCGCCGGATCCAACGTTCGGCGAGTGTCGCTGCCGACCGCGGCCCCTGTAGCCCGGTTGACTGGTCACCAGGGCGTTGACGCGCCGCCCGGCAGTGCCCTGGTCGTGCCATCGGCCCGGGCACTGCCGCCTCGGCCGTTTGAGGCTGTGGCCGGACGGGTTGCCGAACTCAACCGACGGAGCCGGGTCACGGTTCAACCGCCGCCGACACCGGGCGTGGGTTCAGGTGCGGGTAGCGCCGAGCCTGGCACGGTTTGTCCATGCCTGAACCCTTCGCTCTCCTCCTTCCGGTCTTCGTCCTGCCCACATGCGCGACCTGCGGGCACGACACTCAGGGCACGAGAGCCAAGCCCGGCGGCACGGTGCGCTGCACCCGGTGCAAGACAATGCGCAGGGTCCCGATGGGCCGGCCGCTGTTCGGGCCGGACGACCCGACGGCGACGGTTCCACACCCAGGCCCGCGCCCCAAGAACGAACGCACAACCCCACGCCCGGAGCGGCCGGCCGCATCGACCAGACGCAAGGCCCGCCCGGCCCGCCCGAAGCCACGGAAGGCGCACCAGGCGTGAGAGAGAAGATCGGTGCGCCGCTCGCCCGGGTGCGGCGGCGCCGCGAGAATGGGACCGGGCCGGCGGCCGGGACGCCGCTGGTGCGCAACGGCCGGATCCTGGCCGCGAGCGCCGTGGTGGCCGCCGGACTCGGCGCGCTGTTCTGGCTGCTCGCGGCCCGCTGGTTCACCACCGCCACGGTCGGACGCAGCTACGCCCTGCTGTCGGCGGCGATGCTGCTGGCCACCCTCGGCTCCCTCAACCTCGGCGACGTCCTGGTCCGGTTCCTGCCCACGGCAGGCCAGCGCGGCCGCCGGCTGGTGGTGCGCTGCTACACGATCTCCACCGCGACCGGCGCGGTGGTGGCGACCGGCTTCGTCCTCCTCGCCCCGCACCTCTCACCCGGTCTGACGGAGCTGCGCGCACCCTGGTCGGCGATCCTGTTCATCGCCGCCACCTCCGCCTACACGGTCTTCGTGCTGCAGGACGGCGCCCTGACCGGCCTGCGCCGACCCGGCTGGGTGCTCGGCGAGAACCTGGTCTTCGCCGTCGCGAAGGCCCTCGCCCTGGCCCTGTGCGCCGCCCTGGCCATCAGCACCGGGATCCTGCTGTCCTGGGCCGCCGGCCTCGTCCTCGCCGTGACGGTCGCGAACGTGGTCCTGTTCGCCCGCGCCCTACCCGCACGCCACACCCCCGCCCGCCACACCCCCGGCAGCATGGACACCAGCGTCGGCGCCGCCACTGCCCGGCCGGAGCGGATGGCCCGCTACGCCGTGGCGGACTACGTCGGCCAGCTCGGCCAGACCGCCGTCTCCAAGTCCCTGCCGCTGCTCGTGCTCGGCCGCCTGGGTGTGGAGGAGACCGCCTACTACTCGCTGGCGTATGTGGTCACCGACACCCTGTACCAGGCCGCCTACGCCGTGGGCCAGTCCCTGACGGTGGAGGGCGCCGCCGAACCCCACCGCCTCGCCGAACACGCCCGCCACATGCTCCGCCACACCGCACTCCTGATCACCCCAGCCACCGCCGTCACCGTGGCCGCAGCACCCGGGATCCTCGACCTGTTCGGCACTGACTACGCCGTCCACGGCACGACCGTGCTGCGGCTGATGGCGCTGTCCGCGGTGCCGAACGTGCTGTTCGGCGTCGCCGTCCACGTCGCCCGGGTCCGCCAGGCCCTGGCCTTCCTGACCGGCCTGCAGCTCGCCTTCGCCCGGCCTGCTGCTGGGCCTCACCCTGCTGCTGATGCCCCGCTACGGCCTCACCGGCGTCGGCGCCGCCTGGCTGGCCACCGCCAGTGTCCTCGCGCTCGCCCTGGCCGCCACCGCCCCACGCTGGCTGACCAACCGCCCGCACCGAACCTGAACCCGCGCCCCCGCCACCGCCCCTGCCCCTGCCCCTGCCCCTGCCCCGCCCCCGCCCACCCGGGATCAGCGGCGTTCACCGCTCGGCGGCTGTGTAGGCGCGGCCTCACCGGGTGCGGACGCGCCCAGGCGCCACACCGGGCAGCGGGCGGTGTGGGGCGTGACGTCGACGACGGCGCCACTGTCCAGCACATGCCGGGTTGGCTGCGCCCCGCAGCGACACGTGCCGGGGGAGCCGAAGGCCTCGGGGCCGGCGGGCGGGGGTGAGGGCGTGAGACGGCGGCGCAGCGCGCGGACGGCCCGCCGCCATGCACGACGTAGCCGCCGCAGGGGGCGAGCGAAAAAACGTTCCGGCATGGGCCCAGCATGACGAGACCGGCCATGAGCCCCGGCGCTGACACACCGTGGAGAGCCGAGCGGCCGAGCGGCCGAGCGGCCGAGCGGCCGGGCGGGGCGGGCGGGGCGGGCGGGGAGTCTCCCCCTCGGGGGGTGCGGGCTACGAGGCGGGACCGGTGGAGGGCGGTTCCGTGCGGTGGCCGCACGACCAGGCGAGGACCTCGTAGACCCCGCGGGCGTAGTCCAACGGCACCGTGCGGCCGCCGTGCCCGAGGAGCTCGACCAGGGCGGCATCCGCCTCCGCGCGGAGCTGCACACGGTGCGGTGCCCCGGCCGGCGACGTCACCGCAGTGATGGGGGCGGGCACCGGGTGGCCCATCGCCCAGTGCAGCCCCGCCAGGACGCCGCGCCCGTAGCGTCCGGCGCAGAACGGGTGGGCCCGGGCCTTGGCCAGCACGCGGCCGAGCTCCTCCGCCCGCCGCGCCCCGGCCGCCATGCCGTCAGCCTGGAGTGTTGTCACGGTGTGCCGCCCGGCGTCGTCC
This sequence comes from Kitasatospora arboriphila, assembly GCF_039528095.1. Taxonomy (NCBI): domain Bacteria; kingdom Bacillati; phylum Actinomycetota; class Actinomycetes; order Kitasatosporales; family Streptomycetaceae; genus Kitasatospora; species Kitasatospora arboriphila. The sequence goes on along the minus strand of NZ_BAAALD010000144.1, from coordinate 5,308 downwards.
TGGCGGCGAGCGCGGTGAGCGGCAGGCGCAGGTACAGCTGCTCCCACAGCCGGCGGGTGGCGGCGGCGAGCGGCTCGCCGCCGAACCGCCCCGCGATGGGCCGAAGGTGCGCCACCGTCTCGGCCACCACAGCGCACTGGACTGGTACCCGGCCGCTGGCAGGACCTGCGCAGGTCATCACAGATTCGATGCGTGCGGCGAGGCGGTCCCGGCCGCGGCGGCCCAACTCGTCGGGTGCGACCCCAGCCGCGTGGGGCCGGCCGCTCGGAGGCCGGATGCCGGCTTGGGCCAGGGCCGCGCGAAGGCTATGCGTCACCGTGTCGGCCGTCTCCGGCGCGGGTGCCCCCGGCAGCAGGACCGGGTACTGGTCGAGCACCGCGAGGGCCACCGTGACCACGGTGGGATCCACTCGCACGACGGCACATGGACCGTCGGCGCCGACGGCTGCGATGGTGGGGACCTCGATTGTGACGGTGGGGACGTCGATCTGGCGTGTGTCGTCCATGAAGGCCAGCCTGACCCGGACACGCCACGCCCTGCGACCGGGACCCGGCCGCCCAGGTGAACGCGGGGTTGGCCGAACAGGGCGGGTCGCAAGCCCAAGGCCGGGTAGGAGAAGCGTCCTGCAGCCGGACGGGGTCGGCGGCCAAGGAGCGAGCCCAGACAGGTGGGTGCGGCCGCCGAGTCCGTCAGTCAGAAGGCCGGCGACCGCACCGTGCACGGCGGACCCGGAGATGCCGTCACCGTCCACCGGCAGGGACAGCCTCTCCCCGCCTGTCGCCGCCGGGACAGCGAAACACCGGTGCACGCCCCCAACGACCCCGTGCGGCGGACACCCAACCCAGTAGGCGCAGCCGGTGGCCCGGCTTCTGGGCAACTCCCAGCTCAGGAGCTGCCGCCCATCCGGCTGATGAGCCCGTCCCTGGTGATTCCGTGCTTCTGGCCCCAGGCCGCGAGGCGGTCCAGATCGACCGGATCCGGCAGCACACGCTGAGCCTCTTCTGCTTCTTCCCAGTACCCGGCCCTTCGCAGTACGGCAACGACTTCGCTCCGGCTGTACTCCACGATGATCATCTCGCTCGTCGCAACCCCCACCCTTCACTGTCGGCCTTGCGGCTGGCGAAGTCACGACGGCCGAGCCGTAGGTACGCGCAGGCGTCCACCTGCAATCCCGGGGACAGACCCCTTGCCCGCGACTACCGCGGTCGGCGCGTCACCCATTTCCGTACGGTGTCCTGGGCGCCGGAGGAGGAACAGGTGAGCGCTCAGCCGATCCACGGCCCCGAACCGATCCCGCGGCCCTCCTCCCGCACCGGCTGACCGAGATGAGGGCCGAGTGTGCTGCCGGGTCGTCGTGCCGCAGGGGCGGTGGCAGGCTTGAGGCAGGGAGTTGAGGCCGGAGAGGTGATCCGACATGACCGAGCACCCACACATCGCGCTGGTGCGCAAGGGGTACGAAGCGTTCTCCCGCGGGGACATGACCGCCCTGTCCGAGATCCTCGCCAAGGACGTGACCCACCACGTTCCCGGCAACCACATGCTCTCCGGTGACCACAAGGGGCTGAACGCGGTTCTGGAGTACTACCAGCGGCTCGGCACCGAGAGCGCAGGGTCTTTCAAGGTGGAACTGCAGAACCTGTTCGTCGACGGCCGCGGCCATGTGATGTCGGTGCACCGTGCCACCGCCGAACGCGGGGACAAGCAGCTTGACGCCATGGGCGGGATCATGTTCAGGATCGTCGGCGAGAAGGTCACCGACCTGGACGAGTGCGTCGGCGACCTGTCGGTTGGCGACGAGTTCTGGGGCTGACCGTTTGAAATCTGCGGCTCACCTGTCGGCCGCAGAACCTGGCCACTGGGAAGAGGAACTAGGGCGGGCCGCGCGGTTACCCGGGAGCGGCGCCTGGACCCGGATGCCGGCGCCGGCGGGCTGGGTCAGCTGTCCCGCGCGACGAGGGCCTGGTTCTGGGACTGATCGGCGCCGCAGACCGGCCACCGCCGCTCGTGTCGCCCCTCGGCCGCCGTGCAGTGATCTGCAGGGGCTGTTGCGTGGGGTAGCGGAGCCGAGTCCGAAGGCGTGGCGGGTACCTTGCCGAGGCATGCGTGCGCTGCGACCCGGAAGCCCGCGACCGGGCCGGGGCTCCTCAGTGGGCAGCCAGGAGCCGTGCAGGCCGAGGGGGACACGGACCGGGATGCGCACGCGGGCCACGGGGCCGGAGACCGGGTCTTCGGCGGGGGCAGCACCGCGTCGCAGCAAGCGCGTGCAACTTCGCGGTCGCGCACATAGGCACTGCGGGGAGCCCTGTCACGAGACAGGTGCAGGCCCTGCACGGTCACGTAGTTGCCGCGCTCTGTGATCACCAGGGTCTGCCTCGAGCGGCGTGGCCGCACGCCCGGTCGAGGAGTTGCAAAATCTGGGGCTGCTTGCTCGGACCGCTGGTGCAGGCCCGGCGTGCGTGAGCGGCTGATCAGCAGACCCTCGCCCGCGGGGACCTGCGTGCGAGCCGGTGGTCAGGCGTCCGGGTGGTCGAGGAGCTGCTGCAGGAGCCGGTCGAGGTCGAGGTGTTCGCTTTCCCTGCCGACGTCGACGATGCGGCGAGTGTGGGCGAGGAACTGCTGTACGTCGTCGGCTGCAGCCCACAGGTGAACGGTGCCGTGTTCGCCGGTCAGAGAGATCAGGACCGCAGGACGGCCCAGGATGCTGCCGGGACGTACCCGGACGTCACCGATCCCGACGGGCGCAAGCGCGCCCGCGGACAGCAGCGAGCGCGCAAAGGCCCAGGTGATCGGCTGCGGAAGATTGATGTGGCAGTCCAGGAACGCCGCATACGGCTCGGCCGCGTCGTAGCGCAGCCGGGCGGCCACCTCCACCCCGTACCTGTCCTGCGGTGCGGCCCACAACACCAGTGGCATCGCGCATCCGCCGACGGGAGTGCGCGGATGTGGAACCTGCGGAATGTCACCACCGCTCATGACTCGGCCCTCCAGGCTACGCAGCGCCCGGCGGGCGCCTGCTGCCCGCGGACGCCAGGCACACTGGGCAGGACGCGGCGATGCCATGGCAGGTCGACAACTTCGCGGACGGTTCGTCCGCCACGGTGCCACGGGGCTGCGAGCGCGGCGGACAGGAACGGGTCGTTCGGGACCGGTACGCTGCGGGCAGCGGGGCCAGAAATGCTCATCACACCCTGACCAACGAGTGAACCCTTCCGGGGCCACCGTCCCGACGCGCCCAGCCGGCCGCCGAACAGGCCACCCGTCCGGCCGCACCCGCAGGAGGCCCGGCGCTGCGCACCGGGGCGGCGTTGGTCACCACCGCTCGGCTGCCGCGCGGAGGTCATTGCTCGGCCATTGTTGCGAGACGGGTGCGTGCGTCGGCCAGTGTGCGCAGGGCCTGCGCCAGGTGCCAGCGTTGGATCTGCGGAGCGGCGCCGTGCAGGCGGTCGCAGGCGGCGAGGGGGACTGCGGCTATCTCGATCACGGCCGCGGCATCGCGCATACGCGAGTCGATGGCGCGGGCGCGTTGGGCGGCGGCCTGTGCGGTGAGGGCGGTGAGGGCGGTGAGCTCGCCGATGCCCGGGTCGTCGGGTACCGGACAGCCCCACCAGGCGAGTTCTTCTGCGATTCGTTCGATGAGTCCTTGTCGTCCGATGGCAGCCACCATGGGTGCTCCGTCCTGCGCGGTGTGGCCCGCGCCCGCGCGGCGGCCCGGAGTCACCATTCCGCCCACATGCTGTGTCTACTCCGCGCAGCGGGGAAGTGCGGGCGCGGACGAGTCGTGCGCACGCCGTCGGATCCCGGCGCGCAGCCTGGACGCCACTTTGGCCCGGACGCCCGACAGAACTCGAGAGCGACGTGATCACCGAGGAGGAGCACGGTGAGTGCGCGCCAGGCGGCGAAGTCCCGTGTGCCGCAGGAGCCATTGGCTGGGTGCGCCCGTTCCGGCGCCGTGGCGCTGGCCGATGGCCACCTCGGAGGAGTGCTCGAACCCGGCGGGGGCACGGCTGGCGCCGACGATGAACATCCCTCGGGAGAACGGTGGTGGTCGCCCGCGGGCGGTGGCGGTCATCCGCGTGTGGTCGGCCCTGCCGGGCTCGCGGCGCTGTTCGGGCCGTGGGTGCGTTCCAGCCAGCGGTTGAGGAGGTGGTGGTCGGTGACGGCGTCGGGCATCGGTTCGCCGGCGTGGGCCTGTTCCAGGGCGGTGAGGGCGCGGTCCACGGCCCACAGCCGGATCAGCGGGACGGCGTCGGGCTGCAGGCGGCCCCGGTGTTGCCACAGCTCGTGTTCGCGCAGGAGGGCGGCCGTCTCGCGCCGGTCGCCGTCATCGGCAGCGCCGGCTTTGCGTTCCGCGTAGTAGGCGTCGATCAGGTGCCGCGCGCGGTCCTGCTCCTCGTCCAATCGCATGTCGCCGCCTCTCGCATCCCTGTGGCGAGTCTCCTCTGCTGGCGGGGCGCGGGCATGGGCCGACCGGTCGGGCCGACCGGCCCCCTGCCGGCCGGGGGCGGGTGCTGGACGGGCCCGGTTCCCCGGCCGCCGGACGCGGCATCCCGTGACGGCAGGCTCCTGGCCGGTGCCGGGCCGGGTGGCACGGTCGCCGTGCCTGCGGGCCGGCCCGCTCGTTGTATCCGGGTGGGCGCCCCGTGCGGGGCGCGCGGCGCCCACTGTCCGGCCCGCTAACCCCCCCTCGGCGGTGGCGGGCGGTGGGCGCCGCCCTTCGGGGGCGGCCGGGCGCACACATCCCGACCGCGGCGCCACATCCTCGTCGCCGACCGGCCCGGTGCCGTGACGGCGGTCGACGTGGACGGCCCGGGCGTGCTCTTCGCGGAATCGTCAATCCACCCTTCGGAGCGCTGCCCTCCCGCGCGCGTCGGCGAGATTCATCAACCGGCCGTGTTGCGCGCCCTGACGCCGGCCGGGCCGGCCGGGCGACCGTAGGGCTAGGTCGTGTGTCGAAAGTGGATCTTGAGGCGCCCCATGATCACCGTTCATGGGGCGGGGAGATCTCACGGACAAGCAGTGGGCGGCGCTGGAGCCTTTGCTGCCGAAGGGCGTGAAGGCAGGTCGGCCGCCTGTCTGGTCTCGGCGGCAGTTGATCGACGGCATACGGTTCCGGGTCCGGACCGGTGTTCCGTGGCGGGACGTACCCGTCGAGTGCGGGCCGTGGGGCCGAATCTACGACCTGTTCCGCCGGTGGCAACGGGATGGTACCTGGCACCGGGTCCTCACCCAGCTTCAGAAGTCATCTCATTTGGCCTTGTAGGCTGCTTGCGTGACGATTGTGGAGCGGCTGGTGCCGGACGAGTTGTGG
>NZ_BAAALD010000143.1:0-13745 GCF_039528095.1 Kitasatospora arboriphila | reverse complement strand
AGCGCGGCGCAGCAGGCGACCGCGAGGGCCGCCCAGCGCGGAGTGAGCCGGGCGGCGAGCGCCCGGACGGCGGGAGCGGAGAGCCAGGGCAGCAGGAGTGCGGCCAGGGCGGGCGTGTTCACGCCCGCTCCGGGGTGCCGCCGGCGTCGGCGAGCAGGCTGCGCAGCAGGGCCTCGTCGCCCGGGCCGAGCGCGGAGACGAAGTGCCGCAGCACGCTGTCGCGGTCGGCGCCCTTGCTGAGCTCGGTGTGCATCCGGGAGGCGACCATGCCGGAGGCGTCCTGGGCGGCGGCGTACACGTAGCCGCGGCCGGCCCGCTCGCGGTGGACGAGGTCCTTCTCGTGGAGCCGGGTCAGGATCGTGGTGACGGTGGTGCGGGCGAGGGCGCTGCCGAGTGCGTCGTTGACCTCGCCCGGGCTGAGCGGCCGGTCGGCCTCCCAGAGGACGGCGAGGACGTCGGACTCCAGCTGCCCGTGCGGGCGCCTCGTCGCTGCGGCGTCGGACATTCCCGGTGTTCCCCTCTCCCCGTCGGACCGCGCCCGGGGCCGTGGCGGCGGCCCGGCCTCCAGGCTACGCGGCGGTGTGCGCGGCCGGGGGCGCGGTGCGGTCGGGGGTGCGTGCGGTCGACGGCGTCGACCGGGCGGACGGACGGAGGTGCTGCGGGCCGGATCGGTGCGGCGCGCAGCCGGTGCGGACACGGCGCGGGCGGCCGCCCCGGTGGGGGGTGGCGGGGCCGCCGGTGGCGGCGGCGAGCAGTCGGGCGATGTCCGGCCGGGTGAGCGGGCCGAGCGGCAGGGTTCGGGCGCGGCGGAGGAGTTCGGCGTGCTCGGCGGTGCGGCCCGTCCAGGCCGCGTCGTCGTCGCGGGCGGTGGCGAGCAGCAGCAGCGGGGTGTTCCGTGCGGTGGCGGCGAGCTCCAGCAGCAGGCGGAGCGACGAGGGGTCGGCGGCGTGCAGGTCGTCGAGGACGATCAGGAGGGGCCGGGCGGCGGCGGCCGCGCGCAGCAGGTCGGCGGTGTCGGCGGTGAGGCGCAGCCGGGCGCCTTCCGGGTCGGGGGCGCGGAGCAGGCGGGCGGTGCGTCCTTCGGTGAGGGCGCGCAGCGGCGGCGAGGCGTGCAGGGGGCGGGCGCAGTCGGGGTCGGCGGCGACGAGCTCGCGCAGCAGCCGGGCCCAGGGGCGGAAGGGGCTGCCGGAGGCCTCCGGCGGGCACCAGGTCCAGAGCGTGCGAAATCCCTCGGCGCGGGTCTCCGCCTCCTCGGCGGTCCTGGTCTTCCCGGCGCCGGCCGGGCCGGTGAGGGCGAGCAGTCCGCCGTGTCCGTGCCGGGCCCGCGCGGCGGCGTCGGCGATCGCGGCCAGGACGTCCCGGCGTCCGACGAACGGCAGGGGCGGCATCGTCCCGTCCTCTCGTGTCCGCGCACCGGGGGCGTTCGGGCGCTCGCCTCCATGGTTCTCCGGTCGGTGTGCCCGCGCGCGGCGGTGCCGTGCACGGGCGCAGGGGTTGGTGCGGATCCCGCCCCCGGCCGCAGATTCTCCGGTGCCACCGGGGGTGGTCGGGGAAATTCGTCGGTTCCTACCCCTGGTCAGGGGGTTCGGCGGTAAGGAATGATCCCGCAGCAACCCTCGCCCCGCTCTGGAGGACCCGTGTCCCGTCCTGCCCGCGTGCCCCGTCTCGCCGTCGCCACCGCCGCCGTGCTCGCCACTGCGGCCGGTCTCGCCGCCACTCCGGCGGCCGCCAAGCCGGCCCCGGCCACGGCCGGTGCGGTCGGCCGGGTCTTCATGGTCAATCCGGTGCAGTCCTCGGGCGACGAGTCGCTGGCGGACGCCAAGGACGCGGCCGCGGCCGTGCCCGCCTCGGCCTACGCGCAGGTGGCGCTGCGGAACCTGGACGGCAGCGGCTACCTGTCGGGCCGGTGGGCGGTGGTCCGCTCGGAGACCGGGGCGCCCGCGTACTCGGCGACCGGCGACTTCCGGTACGCCCGGGACAACGACCGGTTCGAGCAGGTGATGGCGTACTTCTGGGTCAACGAGGCGCAGGAGTACCTGCAGGGCCTGGGCTTCGGCAGTGAGCTGCCGGGTGCGAACGACCGGGCGCAGCCGGTGCGGATCAACCAGTGGGGGGCGGACAACTCCTTCTTCTCCGACAAGAAGGACGAGATCCGCTTCGGCAAGGGCGGGGTGGACGACGCGGAGGACGCCGAGGTGATCGTCCACGAGTACGGGCACGCGGTGCACGAGGCGCAGGTGCCGGGCTTCGGGGCGTCGGCGGAGGCCGGGGCGATCGGCGAGGCGTTCGGCGACTACCTGGCGGTGGCGGTCGGCGCGGCGGCCGACGCGAAGTACGGCTGGACGGCGCGCACCCCGGAGGCCTGCGTGGCCGACTGGGACTCCACCGACTACACCCCCGGCCCGGTGCACTGCCTGCGCCGCCTGGACACCGGCAAGGTGTACGGCGACAAGGTCGGCGAGGTGCACGCCGACGGCGAGATCTGGTCGCAGGCGCTGTACGACATCCGCAAGGCGCTGGGGGCCCGCACGGCCGACCGGGTCATCGTGAACGCGCAGTTCTCCTTCGCGCCCGACACGTCCTTCTCGGCGGCCGCCCTGGCGACCGTGGACACCGCCCGCCGGATGTACGGCGCGAGCGCCGCGGACACCGTCCGGAAGGCCTTCGCCGCGCGGCAGATCCCGGGCCTCTGAGCCGCTCGCGCCGCCTCCGGCCCCGCCGTCGTCCGACGCGGGCCGGGGGCGGGGCGCCGTCGCGCGTAGGCTCGGCGGCATGACGACCCGTGACGTCCTCGTGGTGACCACGACCCACGATGCGCAGGAGAAGGCCCGCGCGCTGGCCGAGCTGGTGGTGCGGGAGCGGCTGGCCGCCTGCGCGCAGGTGTACCCGATCGGTTCGGTGTACCGCTGGGAGGGCGAGGTGCGGTCCGCCGAGGAGTGGCGGATCGACTTCAAGACCACCGCCGGCGTCGTGGACCGGCTCGGCGCGTTCCTCCGGGAGCACCACGGCTACGAGACCCCGGAGGTGGTGGCCGTGCCGGTGGTGGCCGGCTCGGAGGCGTACCTGGCGTGGGTGGCGGCGGAGACCGCCGGGCCGTGACCTCCGGCCGGCCCTTCCCGCTCCATGCTGACACGCCGTCACCGCGGGTGCCGGGCGGCCGGTGGCCGCCGTGCCAGCATGGAGCGGGCGTCGGAGCCGAGGGGTGGGCGATGCGGAAGATCGTGATGCTGTTCTCGGTGTCCCTGGACGGGTACATCGAGCGGCCGGACCGGCGGATCGACTGGCACCTGGTCGACGAAGAGCTGCACCGGCACATGAACGACGTGCTGCGGCCGATGGGCGGCTTCATCAGCGGCCGGGTCACCTGGGAGCTGATGGCCGGGTACTGGCCGACCGCGGACGCCGACCCGGACGCCCCCGGACCGATCGTCGAGTTCGCGGAGATCTGGCGCTCCATGCCGAAGACCGTCTACTCCCGCACCCTGACCCACGCCGACTGGAACACCGAGATCCGGCGGGAGGTCGTCCCGGCCGAGGTCGAGCGGCTCAAGGCGGAGCCCGGCGGGGACCTCGTGCTCGGCGGCGCGGACCTCGCCGCGGCCTTCCTGCAGCACGACCTGGTGGACGAGTACCGGATCTACGTCCACCCGGTGCTGATCGGCGCGGGCAGGCCGCTCTTCCCGCCCGCGGCGGCGGACCGGCCGCTGCAGCTGATGGAGACCCGGACCTTCGGCAACGGCGTGGTGCTGCTGCACTACGGGCGGCCCGCGGCCTCCTGAGCGGCCCGGCCGTCCCGCGCGGCGGGCAGCCGGCCGGCCAGCGCGGCGCGCAGGTCGGCCGGGGTGCGGTAGTGCAGGCCCGCCATGCCCAGGGCGGCGGCCGCGGCGACGTTCTCCGCGCGGTCGTCGACGAACAGGCACCGCTCGGGGGCGACCCCGGCGCGGTCGGCGGCGATCTCGTAGATCCGGGTGTCCGGCTTGGCCGAGCCGACCTCGGCGCTGTTCACCACGCCGTCCGCGAGGTCGGTGAGGCCGAGTGCGGCGAGGTCCTCGTCCAGCCAGACGGTGGCGTTGGTGACGAGCAGCACCGGGCAGCTCGCGCGGGCCCGGCGGAGCAGGTCGACGACCTCGGGGTCGGCCGACTGGGGTGTGGTGGTGAAGGCCCCGGCCAGCGCCCGGGCCTCGACCTCGGAGACGCTCGCGGTGAGCGCGGCGCCGATCGCCTCCCGCCACTGCCCCCGGGTGAGCCCGCCGAGGACGAGCGGCTCCGCGACCCCGGGCCCGAACGCCGCCCGGGCGGTGCTGCCCGGCGGCAGTCCGGCCGCCCGCTCCAGCCGGGTCACCTCGGCGTGGTCGAAGAACCTGATCACACCGTCCAGGTCGCACAGGACGGCGCCGGGCACCGTCATGCGAGTTCGCCGGATCTGACCGCGTCGACGAAGGCCTGCCACGCGGCGGCTCCGAAGACCAGCGCCGGCCCGGCCGGGTCCTTGCTGTCCCGCACCGGGACCATCCCGTCGAAGCCGTCCGCGACCTCGACGCACTCGCCGCCCGAGCCTCCGCTGAAGCTCGACTTCCGCCAGACCGCGGCCGACAGATCGAGTCCGTTCATGGGGTGTAGACCTCCTCCATCGCCGTCTCGACGGCGGTCAACGAAGCGTCCGGCGACAGGGCGTCAGCGCGCAGGTGATGGTACGCCAGTGTGTAGCGCGCCACATCCTCCGGACGGTCGATGAGTTGGCCCGAGTAGGGCCCCTCCAGGTGGGCCACGTCCGGCCCCTGCGTGAACGACAGAAGGGTCATCGAGCCGTCCAGGGCGGTGTGCGCGCCGGCCGCGAAGGGCAGCACCTGCATCACGACCCGCGGGCTGCGGGCCACGTCCAACAACCGTTCCAGTTGGTGCCGCATCACGGCCGGGCCGCCCACCGGGCGCCGCAGCACCGCCTCGTCCAGCACGACCCACAGCAGTGGCGGAGTGGGCCCGTCCAGGATGGTCTGGCGGCTCATCCGGGCGGCGACCAGCTCGGCGACGACCTCGTCCGGTTCGCCGGTGCGGCCCTTGCGGATCACGGCCCAGGCGTACTCCTCGGTCTGCAGCAGCCCCGGCACGACCTGGGCCTGGTAGGTGGCGACGGAGGTCGCGGTGGACTCCAGCTCCACGAAGCCGCGGAACCACGACGGGAAGGCCGGCCGGCCGAGCAGCGGCCAGATGCGGGCCAGCGCGCCGTCGGTGCCCAGCGCCGCGTCGCAGCGTTCGGTGAACTCCCGGGAGGGTTTGCGCCGGGCCGTCTCGACCAGCCCGACGAGCGAGCCGGTGTAGTTCACGACCTCGCCGAGCCGGTCCTGGGTGAGCCCGGAGGCCTCGCGGAAGCGGCGCAGCTCCGACCCGAAGAAGCCGAGCACGGACGACGAAGGGTCCAGGTCTCGCGTCGGTGCCATCGGCGTCCTCCCCCGGCCTACAGCGCCCGTTGTTGAGCGCCGAGCACTACCGAGCGTATCGCCGCGGGACGAGTCTTGTGACGGGCCGGCGCAGATCGCCCCGGCCCGTGACCGTTGGAGCCGTGATGCACGACGTCCCCGCCCGTCCCGCCGCCGAGCGGCCGCCCTTCGCGACGACGGGCGGGGCGGACGGCTTCGGCGGGCGGCTGGAGTTCTGGCTGCCGAGACGCCGGGACTCGGTGCGCGAGGCACGGCGGCGGCTGCGCGACCTGATGGCGGTCTGCGAGCCGTGGGACGCGCGCACCGCCGGGCACTTCACCGGGGACGGCGCTCTGGTGCTGTCCGAACTCGCCACCAACGCGGTGGTGCACGCCCGCTGCCGCGGCGGCCGGGTGCAGTTCCGTCTCCGCTACGGCACGCCGGGCCTGCTGCTGGAGGTGTCCGACCCGGACGGCGGCTGCGGGCCGGGCGAGGTGCCGCGGATCGCGGAGGAGTTCCCGGAGGGCGGGCGCGGGTTGGAGATCGTCGGCGCGCTCGCCGCGGCCTGGGGCTGGCTGCCGCAGGCGGCGGGCGGGGGTGCCGGCAAGACGGTGTGGGCGCTGATCGCGCCGCCGGGTGCCGCGGGGCCGGCGGAGGGCTGAGGGACTGCCGGGCGCAGTGCCGGAAATGCCGTTCCGCGGCGGACGGCACTCGGCTAGATTTCCGGTATGTGATCACAGAACCCGCGGCGCCCGGCCGCCTCTTCGACGCCCTGCAGTCCTCCGCCGTCCGGGAGGTGTCCGAGCTGCGTGAGGTGTACGAGCAGCCCGGCGACCACGCCCGCCGCAAGCAGGTCGACCGGATCCACGACGTGGCCCGGCAGTTGATCGGCTGCTCGTCGCTGGTGATGGTGGCGAGCGCGGACGGGGAAGGCCGTTGCGACGTGTCGCCGCGCGGCGGCCCGGCCGGGTTCGTGGCCGTGCTGGACGACCGGACGCTGGCGATCCCCGACGCCACCGGCAACAAGCGCCTGGACAGCCTGCAGAACGTCGTGACCACCGGACGGGTCGGCCTGCTCTTCGTGGTGCCCGGCCGGGACACCACGCTGCGGGTCAACGGCCGGGCCTGCGTCACCACCGACGAGCGCCTGCTGGCACAGCTGACCGCGGTCGGCAAGCCGCCGCGGAGCGCGATCGTGGTGGAGGTCGAGGAGGTGTACGGGCACTGCCCGAAGGCGTTCCTGCGCGGCTCCGCGTGGAAGCCGGAGCAGTGGCTCGGCAAGGACGCCCAGCCGACCTCGGCCCAGGTCACCCTCTCCCACCTGCGGGACCCGGAACTGACCCTGCACCAGATCGAGCAGGCGGAGCGGGAGTCCCTCCGGTACCGCTACGAGTGACCCGCGCCGCCGCGGAGCGGAGCGGTCAGAGCGGCAGCTCCTCGCCCGCGCGGTAGGAACGGACGGCGGCGGCCTCGCCGCCGTCCGGGCGGACGAGGTGCACCCGGCCCGCGCCGCGCACCCGGGCGCCCGCGCCCCGCACGGTCACGGCGGTGTTCTCGTCGATCGCCAGGCCGTAGGGCACGGCGCCGCGGGCGACCGCCTCGACCAGCCGGCCGAGGGTGCCCCACTGGGCGGCGTGCACGTCGACGGCCGGGGCGATCAGGCCGAGGCCGTCGCGGACCTCGATCTCGTCCAGGTCCTCGGCGGTCTCCTCGGGGCAGACGGGCACGCCCCCGGACAGCCAGCCGCCGACCACCGCGCGCCCGGCCGCGATCGCCGCGCCGGCCGAGAACCCGGCGTACGGCAGCGGGCGTTCGGCCAGCCGGCGGCCGAGCGGCCCGGCCAGCGCCGAGGCGTACTCGGGGGTGAGCCCGCCGCCGACGAAGACGGCGTCCGCGCCGTCGAGCACGGCCGGGTCGAACGCCGCGCCCGGCACCACGGGCACCGCGCGGGGCCGGCAGGGCGCCGCCGCGGTGAGCGCGCCGGACCAGCGCTCGAACTGCTCGGGCACGTCGCCCTCGTCGAGCAGCAGGCAGGCCACCTCGGGCTGCGCCCCGGCCTCGGCCAGGAACGGCCCGTACAGCTCCGCGTACCACGCCTCGTCGCGGCCGCCGCCGACCAGATGGATCGTCATCGCTCCCCCTCCACGGTGTGCATCCTCCACGGTGTTCATCCGGCGCACGCTAGGCGGTCGGGCACCGGCCGGGCGAGCGGTTTTCCGTCCGGACCGCGGGGGCCGGGCCGCCGGCCTCAGTCGACGTCGACGTCGTCGAAGAGCGCGAGCATCCGGGCGAGCACCCGGACGCAGGTCGCGACGTCCGCCTCGGTGAGGTCGCCGCCGGCCTGGCGGAGCAGCGCGTGCTCGCGGTCGGTCACGGCGGTGATGGCGGCGAGGCCGTCGTCCGTCAGCCGGATCAGCGAGGACCGCTGGTGGGCCGGGTTGGGGGCGGTCGCGACGAGGTTCCGGGCGGCGGCGTCGTTGACCATGCGCTGGACGAACTGCCGGCTCAGCGACTGGGCGCGGCCCATCTGCGGGACGGTCATCGGCCCGTGCTCACGGAGCAGGTCGAGGACGGCGCGGACGCCGACCGACAGGCCCTGCGCCGGGGCGTCCTGCTCGATCTTGCGCTGGACCCGCCGGTAGAGCGGGCCCACCAGGGCGAACACCTCCATGAGGTGCGGGGCGATGTCGTCGGGCTCGCCGGGCGGCGGCTGCGGGGGCTCGGTCTCGGTCACGCGGCCATCATGACACCTCGGGTGCCGTATCGATCCAGAAAGATGACAACTTGGTTGTCATCCTTCATGGAATATGGCACCTTGGTTGTCATGACTGATGCTTCGGACCTCGCCACCTTCCCCTCCCACGACGGCCTCCTCGCCTACCGCGACACCGGCAGCGGTCTGCCCGTCGTCCTGCTCCACGCGGGCTTCCTGGACCACACCATGTTCGACGAGCTGGTGCCCGCCCTCGCCCGCCGCCACCGGGTGATCGCACCGGACGCCCGCGGCCACGGCCGGTCCGCCAACGCCACCCTGCCGTTCCGCCAGACCGACGACCTCGCCGCCCTGCTGCGCGGGCTCGACACCGGCCCGGCCGTCCTGGTCGGCACCTCGATGGGCGCGATCATCGCCGTCGACACCGCCCTGGAGCACCCGGACCTGGTGCGCGCCCTGGTGATCAGCGGCGGCGGCACCGCCCTGCGCGAACCCCGCGACCCGTGGCTGCTGGACCTGGAGGCCGAGAAGGCCGCCGCCATGGCCGCCGGAGACATCGCCGGCTGGGTCGACGCCTTCGCCCTGATCGCCGCCGGCCCGCACCGCGGCCTCGACCGGGTCGACCCGGAGGTCGTCCGCCGGGTGAAGGAGATGGCCTGGCGCACCCTCGCCAAGCACACCGCCGACGAGCAGGACCACAGCGTGTCCGTCGCCGACACCGCCGCCCGCGCCAAGGAGATCGCCGTGCCCGTCCTGGCGCTCAACGGCGCACTCGACTCCCCCGACCTGATCGCGCTCGCCGAGGACCTCGCCGCCGCCGTCCCCGACGGCCGCACCACCACCCTCGACGACGCCGCCCACCTGCCGAGCATGGACCGCCCGGAGGCCTACCTCCACGCGGTCGAGGCCTTCCTGCAGGAGATCACGGCAGCCTGAAGCCGCTACGTGCCGGGCGCGGCGCCTTCCGCGGGTTCGGCGCGTCGGCGCAGGTCCGCGCCGCAGCGCCAGCAGCGGGCGCTGCCGGCCGGCTCCGGCACCGCGTCGCAGGACGGGCAGAGCAGCGCCAGCAGGCAGGCCGGCTCACCGCCCTGCTCCTCCGGGCCCGGCCGCTGCTCCCCGTGCCCGCCGAACGGCTCCTCCTCCATGCCCGCCAGGCTACGCCGGTGCATCTACGGCGGTCACAGGGCGTGGCGGCTCGCGCAAACCCGGAGGTGGTGGTGGACTGAGGGGGACGGGAAGGGCCCCAGGAAGACGCGGGGTAGCGGCCAAAACCGTGCACCGCGCAATCAGGATCCGCGAGAAGCGGGTAGCCCCTTCCCGTCGCCGCACGTCGGACGCCGTGCAGCACGGCCGGCCGCCGCCGTTCCTGCTCCGGACACCGCTGGAGGAGCCATGACGTCAGCCGTGGGAAGCCGCCCGGTCGTGGTCGGCGTCGACGCCGGGGACCCGGCATCGGCCGCGCTCGCCTGGGCCGCCGACGAGGCCGTCCGCCGGGGGCTGCCGCTACGGCTCGTCCACGCCGTACCGCCGAGCAGCCGCGACTACCGCGGCTTCGACGAGGGCCACTACCGCACCGCGATGCACGAGGCCGGCGAGGCGGCGCTCGGCGAGGCCCGGCTCGCCGTCGAGGAACGGTACTCGGGGCTCGACATCAGCATCGTCCTCGCCGACGGGCAACCCGGCCAGGTGATCTGCCGGCGGGCCGCCAGCGCCGAGATGGTCGTCCTCGGCACCCGCGGGCTCTCCCGGATCGAGGCGGTGCTCAGCACCTACTCGGTCATCCTGCCGGTCACCGCCCAGGCGCCGTGCCCGGTGGTGATCGTCCGCGGTGAGGAGCAGGTCCCCGAGGAGCCGCCGTACGTCGTCGTCGGCGTGGACGGCAGCGCCGGCTCCGGCGCGGCCATCGACTTCGCCTTCGACGCGGCGGCCCGGCGCGGGGCGGAGCTGCGCGCCGTCTGGGTGTGGCAGGCGCCGACCATCCTGCCGATCGACAAGGCCACCGCGATCCAGGAGATCCGCCGACAGCTCCACGAGGTCACCGCCGGCCGCACCGCCCTGCACCCCGACGTCCGGCTCACCCACGAGGTGCTCACCGGCCACCCCGTCGAGCAGCTCGCCGCGGCCTCCGAGAACGCGCTCGCCCTGGTCGTCGGCCGCCGCGGCCGCGGCGGCTTCACCGGCCTGCGCCTCGGCTCTGTCCCGCACGGACTGCTGCACCGCGCCCGCTGCCCGCTCGTGGCGGTGCCCGCCGACCTCGACTGAGCGCACGACGGCCGCCCGGCCGGCGGACCCGCTGTCAGCGCAGGACGACGGTGATGCCCGTCTCCTCAGGAAGCGCACCACGTGCTCGACGTAGGGGAGTTCGCCCGCCGGGTCGACGCTGACGCCCGCGAGGGCCCGGCGGGCCGTGTCCGCGTCGTGCCAGACCAGGGTGAACGGACCCCGGACGTCCTCGCCGCCGCAGGGGCAGCCCAGCAGCACCCCCCAGCACTGGTGCAGGTGGCGGCCCGGTCCGCCGACCGCCTCGCCCAGCGCGCAGCGGAAGCCGGGGACGTCGGTGACGAACCTGCCGTCCAGGTGGCAGGTGCCGCCGACGGGCACCTCGCCCGAGGTGCCGGTGGTGAACCGCAGCCACTCCTCCCTGGCGGCGGTCGGGAGGCCCGCCCAGGCGTTCCGCTCGCGCGGGACGCCCTCGTACCAGGCGTCCCAGACCGGTCGGGCGGCGCCGGCCGGCCGGTGGCCGAGCCCCGCGCGCACGGTGACGTCGACGTCGATCAGGGCGCCCCCGAGCCGGGACGGCCGTGCACCGTCCGCCCGCGGGTGGACGAGCCGGGCGAGCAGCCGGTCGGTGGGCTCGCAGCCCACCAGCCGGAGCGGTTCCGGCTCCGGCTCCGGCCGCTCGGTGTAGAGGCCCTCGATCCGACGGCACTCGCCGATCCGGCTGCCGGTGCCGTTGTGGATCCCGATCTCCGCCGACTCCGGCTCACCGACGGCACCGGTCCTGCCGGTCGGGGTCGTCGGGCCGATGACCTCGGCCTCCAGCACCAGGTCGAACAGACCGGGGCCCAGCGCGGACGGACGGCTGCCCACCACGACGGCCTCTTCCAGGTCCCAGTAGTGCACCCACCAGCCGTCCCACGCGTCCGGGTGGTCGTCCGGGAATTCCACCGGGACGAACAGGTGGCCCAGCTCGACCGGTTCGCGCCGCGCGCGGTCGGCCGCCTTCAGCAGCCGGCCGGTCGGACGGCATCCGACCAGGGTCAGGGTCTCGCGCCGGGGCACCCGGTCCACGAACAGCCCGTCCATGTCGGCGCACGGCGTCCAGAGCGTCTGCTCGCCGTCCCACTCCTCGCTGACCAGCGCATACCTGAGCGGGATGTCTCGCCGCCGCGCCCACACGACTTCTTCGAACCGCACGTCGTCCTTCCCGTCGGCCCGCATCGTCGCAGCGCGGACCGGGCCCGCACCACCGGATTGCGCGGCGCCCGGGACGGACCCGCTCAGTCGGGGAGCAGCAGGTTGACGTCGCCGAACTCGTGCCAGAGGTAGCGCTGGTCGAGGGCCTCCGCGTAGCAGCGGGTGAGCAGGGGGCGGCCGGCCACGGCCTCCAGCATGAGGAGGTGGGAGGCGCGCGGCTCGTGGAGGCCGGTCAGCAGGCCGTCGACGGCGCGGACACCGCGTTCGGGGGTGATGACGAGGTCGGTCCAGCCGTCGGCGGCGTGGACCTGCCCGTCCCGGTCCGCGGCGGACTCGAGGGCGCGGACGGCAGTGGTGCCCACCGCGATCACCCGGCCGCCCCCGGTACGGACGTGGTTGACCAGCCGGGCCGTGGACTCCGGGACGGAGTACCGCTCGGCGTACGGGGCCTCGTGCGCCTCCGGGGAGGCCACGCCGGTGTGCAGGGTGATCGGCGCGACGAGGATCCCGCGGGAGACCAGCCGGGCCACCGTCTCCGTGGTGAACGGCCGGGCGGCGCTGGGCATTTCGCTGCTGCCGGGCACGGCCGCGAAGACCGTCTGGTACGCCTCGATCGGCCAGTCGCGGTCCACGTAGCCGTACCGGACGGCGCGGCCGTGCCGGGCGAGGTAGCCGGTGAGTTCGCCGGGCAGGGTGAGCCGGGCGTGCCAGAGCCGCGGGGTGAACGGCGCGGTGAGTTCGGCGACGGCACCGCCCGGCAGGGTGACCCGAAGGCCGGGCCGGGCGGGCGAAGCGCCAGGTTCCCAGGGGGCGGTGGCCTGTGCGGTGGGTCGGCGCAGCTCGACCAGGTGGTGGCCGCGTGGGTCCGGCTGGGCGGAGGAGAGGTGCACGGCGACCTCGGTGCCGTCCGGGAGGGCACCGGTGAGTGCGGCGGGCAGGGTGGCCGAGTTGTTCACCACCAGCAGGTCGCCGGGGCGCAGCAGGTCGGGCAGCTCGGTGAAGCGGTGGTGGGAGGTGGCGGTGCCCTGCCGGCGGCCGACCAGGAGGCGGACGCCGTCCCGGGTCAGGCCGCGGGCCTCGGCGGGTGCCCGGGCGGAGAGTTCGGGCGGGACGGTGAAGTCGTAGCCGGTGTCCACGGCGGTCGCCATCTCACTCACCGGCCGGGGTCGGGGCGTCGGCGGCGGTCCGGGCGGCGACGGCGGGCGCGTCGGCGGCGGTCGGTCCGGCAGCGGTCGGTCCGGCGGCGGGCAGGTCGGCCGCGCGGTAGCGGCCGGCGGCGGGGCGGTCCCGGAGCAGGCCGAGCAGCGCGGGGACGACGGTGGCGGGCAGCGGCCGGTCGGAGATGTCCTCGCCGGGGAAGGCCTCCTGGTGCATCCGGGTGCGCATGTCCCCCGGGTCGACGGCCCAGACGGCGACGGCCGGCTCCTCGGTGGCGAGCACCGCGGAGGCGTGGTCGAGGGCCGCCTTCGAGGCGCCGTACCCGCCCCAGCCGGGGTAGGCCTCGACGGCCGCGTCCGAGCTGATGTTGAGGACGGCGCCGCGGTGGTCGCGCAGCTGGGGCAGCAGCAGCTGGGTGAGGGCGATCGGGCCGAGCACGTTGACCTCGAAGGTCTCCAGCAGGCCGGGCAGTGGGAAGCCGGCGAGGGTGGGCAGCGGCGCGCCGTCGAGGTCGTAGCCGGTCAGGGTGGAGGCGTTGTTGACGAGCAGGGAGGCTCCGCCGAGGGCCTCCGCGGCCTCGACGAGGCGTTCGCGGTGGTCGTCGTCGACGACGGAGCCGGCCGGGGCGGCGACCTTGGTGACGGCGGCGAGTTCGGCCTCGGCGGCGGCGAGTTCGGCGGTGTTCCGGGCGGTGATCACCAGCTGCCAGCCGTCCCGGGCGAGGGCGCGGGCGAGTTCCAGGCCGAGCCCCCGGGAGGCTCCGGTGACGACGGCGACGGGCGGGGTCTGCGGGCTGTCGGTGGCTGCCGGTGCAGCGGCGGTGTCCATGCCCCCACTCTCGTCCCGCACCGGGCCCGCCCGGATCGGCCGCCGGCCCGGTGCCCCGGGGCCCTTGGCCCTACGACCGGGGCCTTAGGGCGGTTCTTCAGAGGTGCCCCCACGCGCCCCCATATGGCATCCGTACGCCTTTGAAGACACGTCCTAGCTGGGCGTTTCACCCATGAAAGCGCTGGTTGATGCGGGTTTTAGAGCCGTCCGGC